>NZ_CVTX01000156.1:16416-37906 GCF_900005715.1 Pseudomonas sp. 34 E 7 | reverse complement strand
ACCCGGCGTCCTGCCGGGTTACCCACGGATTCAAGCCTGCGTTCGGCCAGCGTGGTTTAACGGGGCGCCTGAGATCACAAGCAGATCAAGATCACGAGCGACTCGCTTCGCATCGTGGTTACGGATACCTATGCCCCGATAGCAGAGTGTCAGTCGGTCAATTCTTGGCTGATACACCGCTATCGGGGGCAAGCCCCCTCCCACAGGGGATCTGCGGTGTATGAAAAAGGCGACCCGAAGGTCGCCTCGTTCAGCTGCGCCTTGATCAGAACTCGTGATCGGCGCTGTCCGGGTTCAGGTCGCTGATGCCCAGCTTGCCTGCGGCGGCTTCGATCGAACCGGTCTGCTTGACCAGCGCAGCGATGGCGTCACGCACGATCTGGTTGCCTGCATCGTTACCGGCTGCGATCAACTGGTCGTAGTGCTCGCCCTTGTCGGCGTGGTCGACCATCACCTGGATCTTCGCTTCGGTCGCCGCCAGGTCAGCCTTGAGGGCTGCATCGGCTGCCGGGTCGGCTTTGGCGACCAGGGACGACAGGCTCGGGCCGGTCAGCTTGTTGCCGTCGACGCGGGTGTACTCGCCCAGGTAGACGTTGCGGATGCCTTTGGCGTCATAGAAGTGCGAGTAGTGGGTGTTGTCGCTGAAGCAGTCCTGCTCGTCTTCCGGCGAGTTGGCCTCCAGGGAGACCTTCATGCGTTCGCCGGCCAGCTCGCCAAGCGACAGGCTGCCCATGCCGAACAACATCTTGCGCAGGCCGTCGGTAGCCGGTTCCGACTCCAGGGTGGCGCGGTAGTTGTCTTCGACGTTGGGCTTCCAGTTGCCGACCATTTCCTGCAGGTCGCTGACCAGCAGTTGGGTCACGGCACGCAGGTAGGTGCGACGACGCTCGTTATGGCCGCCGGTTGCACCGTCACCGGTCATGTAGTCCGAGGCTGGACGGTTGCCCGCGCCTGGGCCGGTGCCGTTGAGGTCCTGGCCCCAGAGCAGGAATTCGATGGCGTGATAGCCGGTGGCGACGTTCGCTTCGGAGCCGCCCAGCTCATTGAGGCTGGCGAGTTTTTCCGGGGTGATCTCCTTGACGTCGACCTTGTCTTCGCCGACCTGGATTTCGTTGTTGGCGATGATATTGGCGCTGGCGCCCGGGTTACCCAGTGCGTGCTCGTAGGATTTGTCGACGTAGTCGATCAGCCCCTCGTCCAGGGGCCAGGCGTTCACCTGGCCTTCCCAGTCGTCGATGATGGTGTTGCCGAAGCGGAACACTTCACTCTGCAGGTAAGGCACGCGCGCGGCGATCCAGGCGGTACGGGCTGCCTTGAGCGTGTCGTCGTTAGGGTTGGCCAGGAAGGTGTCGATGGCGGTCTGCAGGGTTTTCGCGGTGGACTCGGCGTCGCTGTACACCGCAAACACCATGTCGGCGTAATGCGCGACCACGGCCTTGGCGGCCGCTTCGTCGACCTGGCCTGCAGGCGTGGCAGCCGCTGGAGCGGTAGTGCTGGCAGCGGCAGGCGCCTGAGGCGCGGCGGCCTTGTCTTTACCTTCGCCGCAACCGGCGAGAGAAATAGCAATGGCCAGCAGACTGGCGGTGGCCAGGGGCATACGAATCATGGCGAACATCCTGCTTCGGTTGTTGATAGGGCGCGCGGGGGCGCAAAAGCTGCGACATAATGCGAAAGATTTGCATTTTGTGTAAAGGCTTATACGCGGGAAATATTTGGTATCGTTCTGCCCGCTCAAAGAATCGCCGCGTTATCGCGTTCCGATTGCTTCAGGAAAGCCGCCAACTCCCGGGCCTGCAGCGGTTTGCTGTAGTGGTAGCCCTGGCCTTCATGGCAACCCTCGGAGATGATGTAGGCCTCTTGCTCGGCGGTCTCTACGCCCTCGGCAATCACCTGCATGCCCAGGCTTTTGCCCAGTTGGATGATCGCTCGCACGATGGTCGCGTCGTCGTCATCGTCCAGCAGGTCCTGGACGAAGCTCTTGTCGATCTTGATCTTGTCCAGCGGCAGGCTTTTGAGGTAGCTCAGGGATGAGTAACCGGTGCCGAAGTCATCGATGGCGATCAGCGCCCCCGAACGGCGCAGGCTCAACAGGTGCTGGGCGGCGGTGCTGATGTCTTCCATCAGGCCGGTTTCGGTGACTTCCAGCTCCAGGCTGCGCGGCGGCAGGCGGTAAATCTGCATCAGGTTGTTGACCACGCGCGGCAACTCGGTGTGGTGCAGTTGCACCGTGGACAGGTTGACCGCCATGCGCAGTTCGGTGAAGCCCAGGTCATGCCATTCGCGCAGTTGGCGGCACGCCTGATCCAGCACCCATTCACCGATGGGAATGATGGTGCCGTTCTGTTCCGCCAACGGGATGAACAGGTCCGGTGGAACCAGGCCGTGTTCCGGGTGCTGCCAGCGAATCAGCGCTTCGACACCGACCACGCGGTGATCGCGGTAACTGATCTGCGGTTGATACACCAGGTGAAACTGGTCACGGCTCAGGGCATCGCGCAGGTCTTTCTCCAGCTCGCGGCGCCGACGCATTTCGCTGTCGACGCTGGCGATGTAGAACTGGTAGCGATTGCGCGAGCGGCTTTTGGCCAGGGTCATGGTCTGTTCGGCTTTCTGCAGCAGTTTCTCCGTGCTGTCGCCATCTTCCGGGAACAGGGTGATGCCGATGGTGGCGCGCAGGCGAATCTGGTCCTGATCCAGGGCAAACTCCGCTTCCAGGTCATCCAGGATACTTTGCGCAAGTTCCGCCGCTTCGTAGGGCTGGTCGATATCGGCTTGCACCAGGGCGAACTGGTCGCCCCCCAGGCGGGCGAGCGCGCCCAGGCGCCCACTGTGGGCGCGCAAACGATCGGCCAGGGCCAGCAGCAACTTATCGCCATTCTGATAGGTGAACTGCTCGTTGACGCTCTTGAAGTCATCCAGCCCCACGCACAACACCGCTACGCGACGCTGGCGCCGGCCGGCATCGGTGAGGATCCGGTCCAATTGCTCCTGCAGCTTCTGCCGGTTCGGCAGGCCGGTGAGAAAATCATACTGGGCCATGCGCAACAGGCTGGACTCGGCCTCGTGGCGCAGGTGGGTATTGCGTTCGATGGATTCGAGCAACTGGTTGGCGGTGTTTATCCACAGCCCCAACTCGTCGCGCTCATGGCCCTTGATCTGCGGGATCTTGTGCTCGCTGGGCCGGTCCGGGTTGATCGACGTCAAGTGCCCGATAATCCGCGAAAGCGGTTTGGTCAGCAGCCAGTGATACACCAGGTACAGCACCAGCCCCATGGCCAGGGCGCGCAGCACCCCGGAAATAAAGATGATCACCGAACTGACCAGGAAGCCTTCGCCGTAGGTGGCGGTGTCGAGGGTAATGCTCAGGTCGCCGTAATACTCGCTGTAGGGGCCCTTGCCTACCAGTGGAGTGGTAAAGGTGCGTTCCTGCCCAAGAATCAGGTCGGTCAACCAGCGGCTGGAAGAAGGCTGCAAGGTGCGGCTTTTTTCCGCGAGCATGGTCTCGTTGGGGTGGCCGATGGATGCGACGCGTACGGCGTCATCCTGAAACAGGCCTTCGATCACCTGCATGCCCATTTCGCGGTCCAGGCTGTAGACGGCCTGGGTCGAGGGGTCGCGAAACATGTCGAGGATACGTTGGGCATCGCCCGCTACGGCCTGGCGCGTCTTATAGGCATCGAAAACGATCTGCGCCACGCTCAGCGCCACGCCCACGATCAGTGCCGAGAGCAAGACAACCCGTAGCAACTTCACCGACAAGCTGTTTTTGAGTTCCAGCTTCAAAGGGGCATTCCTTGTCTCATGCGGGTGGCCTTCAATATGCCATGAGTATTGGCAATCTGGGGAGGGCAGTCAAAGGAACATTGGAGCAGCAGGCACCTTCAAGGCTGGAGGGGAGAAAAAACCAAAAAAAACGGCGGATGTGCTCCGCCGTCTGACTGTTCGACCAGGATGCCGCATGCCAACGTGGCTGGCATCGCGGGCGCAGTTGTCAACTCACTGAAAAGTCGATCTTTGGCGGCGCCGGTGGCATGTTGTCCTCGCCGGGGCCTTCTGGTGCTTTCGCGCCACCGTCATCACCGCCGCCGCCTGCACCACCGGCAAGACCTTTCATGAGGCCGCTGATGAGTTGCATCGCCATCTGCCCGCCTGCTTTTCCGATTTCTTCCATCTTTTTTCTCCAGAAGAGCGCGAGAGGGTTATTCCTCTCACTCACTGCGTGGCATATTCCCTTCTGCGAGTTCCACCACTGCCGGTAGCTGGCTGCTGGTGAGCGCCCATGAAAAAGCCCGGCAATGGCCGGGCTTTTTCTACTGCAAGCGTTGCTTAGGCAGTGAAGGTCTTGCCTTCGAACTGCTCAGCCACGAACTTCCAGTTGACCAGGTTCCAGAACGCTTCCACATACTTTGGACGCACGTTGCGGTAGTCGATGTAGTAGGCGTGTTCCCAGACATCGCAGGTCAGCAGCGGGGTGTCGCCGTTGGTCAGCGGGTTGCCGGCGCCGATGGTGCTGGCCAGGGCCAGGGAACCGTCAGCCTTTTTCACCAGCCAGCCCCAGCCGGAACCGAAGGTGCCGACCGACGTCTTGGTGAACTCTTCCTTGAACTTGTCGAACGAACCGAACGCAGCGTTGATGGCTTCAGCCAGAGCGCCGGTAGGTTGGCCGCCGGCGTTTGGCGCCAGGCAGTTCCAGTAGAAGGTGTGGTTCCAGACCTGAGCGGCGTTGTTGAAGATACCGCCCGAAGAAGACTTGACGATTTCTTCCAGGGTCTTGCCTTCGAACTCGGTGCCTGGCACCAGGTTGTTCAGGTTCACGACATAGGTGTTGTGGTGCTTGTCGTGGTGATACTCCAGGGTTTCCTTGGAGATGTGCGGCTGCAGGGCATCGTGTGCGTAGGGCAGCGGCGGCAATTCGAAAGCCATGATGATTCTCCTAATCAGGTCAGTTGCGGTGAGCGCAAGGCCGATCACGGGCGGCCAAACAAGCGCCGGCGAGTCTGTACTCTTTGCGGCGCAAGTCCGGGATCATAGCACCGGGGGTGCGGCAAAACCACGCAACAACTGTGTGGGATAGAGGTTCCAGAGCCTTTTGGAATAAGTTCATGGCGCGCTGATCAGTTGGTAGGCCACGGTGAACATCATTACGGCCACCAGCAGGTCGAGCAGACGCCAGGTAGCCGGGCGCGCCAGCCACGGCGCCAACCACGCCGCACCCAAGGCCAGGGTGGTAAACCACAGGAACGACGCACTGGCCGCGCCGGCGACGTAGGCCCCGGGCTCCGTCTGTTGTGCGCCCAGTGAGCCGATCAGCAGCACGGTGTCCAGATAGACATGGGGGTTGAGCAGGGTCACCGCCAGCGCGCTCAACAGCACGGCGCGCAATGAGCGGGTCTTGAGGCTGGCGTCCTGATCCAGACGTTGCGTCGAACAGGCCCTGCGCAGCGCGCACGCGCCGTACCACAGCAGAAACGCCGCGCCGCCCCAGCGCGCCACCCCAAGCAGTATCGGGCTCTGCGCCAGCACGGTGGCCAAGCCGAATACCCCGGCCGCCACCAGCAGCGCATCGCAGATCACACACAGGGCGGCGACCGGCAAGTGATGTTCGCGGCGCAGGCTTTGCGCCAGGACGAACGCATTCTGCGTGCCGATTGCCATGATCAGTCCCAGGGCCACCAGCAACCCGTTCATATAGCTTTGCCACATAGCGCCAATCCTCAAGTCATGCTCAAACGATGCTGGCTAGGGTGGCGGTCGAGCCTGTATAAGAAAAACCAATATTGCTGATCGCTCATTAGGAAAACTGATGTTCGACTATAAATTGCTTTCCGCTTTGGCGGCCGTGGTGGAGCAGGCCGGCTTCGAGCGCGGCGCACAGGTACTGGGGCTGTCGCAGTCGGCCGTGTCCCAGCGCATCAAGTTGCTGGAGGCGCGCGTCGGCCAGCCGGTACTGGTGCGGGCGACCCCGCCGACCCCCACCGATATTGGCCGGCGCCTGCTCAACCATGTGCAGCAGGTGCGCCTGCTGGAGCGCGACCTGCAAAGCCAGGTGCCGGCGTTGGACGAAGAAGGCATGCCCGAGCGCCTGCGCATCGCGCTGAATGCCGACAGCCTCGCCACCTGGTGGGCGCTGGCGGTCAGCGATTTCTGCAGCGAACAGCACCTGCTGCTGGACCTGGTGGTGGAAGACCAGACCGTGGGCCTCAAACGCATGCGTGCCGGTGAAGTGGCGGCCTGTATCTGCGCCAGCGAGCGCCCGGTTGCCGGCGCCCGCAGCCTGGCCCTTGGCGCCATGCGTTACCGCGCATTGGCCAGCCCCGCGTTTATAACGCGGCACTTCCCGGCCGGGGTACAGGCCGACCAACTGGCCGGTACGCCGGCGCTGGTGTTCGGCCCGGATGATTTCCTGCAACACCGTTACCTGGCTTCGCTGGGAGTGACCGGCGGTTTCGAGCACCATTTATGCCCGTCATCCGAAGGCTTTATCCGCCTGATGGAAGCCGGCCTCGGCTGGGGCCTGGTGCCTGAATTGCAGGTGCGCGACGCGCTGGAAAAAGGCCTGCTGGTCGAATTACTGCCAGATAAGCCCATCGATGTGCCGCTGTACTGGCATCATTGGCGCAGTGGCGGGCACCTGTTGGGCCTGTTGACCGAGCATCTGGCCCGGGTCTGTGGGCAATGGTTGGTGCCGTTGAAGTGATGGCGTGCGTCAAGGCAACAGCGATGAAAAACGAAAGAACATGGGGTAGTGCATGAAAATTCTGGTCACCGGCGCAAGCGGCTTCATCGGCGGGCGCTTTGCGCGTTTCGCCCTGGAGCAGGGCCTGGACGTGCGGGTCAACGGGCGACGGGCCGAGGGTGTCGAGCACCTGGTACGACGCGGTGCCGAGTTTATCCAGGGTGATCTGAACGATGCCGACCTGGTGCGCACCTTGTGCCGTGACGTCGAGGCCGTGGTGCACTGTGCCGGTGCGGTCGGGCTGTGGGGCAAGTATCAGGATTTCCATCAAGGCAATGTGCTGGTCACCGAGAACGTTGTCGAAGCGTGCCTCAAGCAGCGGGTCGGGCGGTTGGTGCACCTGTCCTCGCCCTCCATCTACTTCGATGGGCGCGACCACCTGGGGCTGACCGAAGAGCAAGTCCCCAAGCGCTTCAGGCATCCCTATGCCGCGACCAAATACCTGGCGGAGCAGAAGGTGTTCGGCGCCCAGGAATTCGGCCTCGAGGTGCTGGCCCTGCGCCCGCGTTTCGTCACCGGCGCCGGTGACATGAGCATCTTCCCGCGCCTGTTGAAGATGCAGCGCAAGAACCGCCTGGCCATCGTCGGGGACGGCCTGAACAAGGTCGACTTCACCAGCGTGCACAACCTCAACGAGGCGCTGCTCAGCAGCTTGCTGGCTCCCGGTTCCGCACTGGGCAGGGCCTACAACATCAGCAACGGCACGCCGGTACCGGTGTGGGACGTGGTCAACTATGTGATGCGACAAATGGACATGCCTCAGGTCACGCGCTACCGCTCCTATGGCTTGTCCTACAGTGTGGCGGCCTTGAACGAGGCGTTCTGTGCGCTGTGGCCGGGGCGGCCGGAACCGTCGTTGACGCGCCTGGGCATGCAGGTCATGAACAAGGATTTCACCCTCGACATCAGCCGGGCGCGGCATTATCTCGATTACGAGCCCAAGGTCAGTCTGTGGAGCGCCCTCGACGAGTTCTGCCTGTGGTGGAAAGCCCAGGCTCCGGGCCACTCATAAGCCACAACCTGCAACATATCGGGAACCGAGTGGCGCAGCGCTTGTTGACCCATGCACCGGGAGCACGGTTTATACTCCCGCCGCTCGGCCCCTCGGTCGGCCATCTTATTGATTCAGGATAGATTCATGCGTAACGATGCTAAAGACGATTTCGACAACGTTCCCAGCCTGCGGGCCGATACCGGGGACGATGATGATTTCGTGCCGACAGCCGCCACCTCGGTGCGCTCGCGCACGACGCCTGTGGTCAAGGTGAAAAGGGCCAGCAACGGTCCGTTGTGGGCGTTGGTCGGCGCGTTGCTGATCGCCTTTGCGGGCCTGGCCTGGTGGAGCTTCCAGCAGATTTCCCTGATGGGCCAGCAACTGGTCGCCACCCAGGAAAGCTTTGCGCGTATCAGCGAAGAAGCGGCGGGGCGCCTGCAGGATATTTCCGGCAAGGTCGTGGCCAGCGAGGCCAATGTGAACAACGGCAGCGAAGCCCTGAAAGTGCAGATCAAACAGCTGGAAACCCAGTTGCTTGAGCAGGGCAGGCAACAAGTGGGTGTGGCCGGCCAGGCCACCGAGCTGGATCAGCGTCTGGCGCAGATGAGCGCCAGCACCGCCGAGCTGACGAGCGCCAATGCCAAGTTGCAGGGCCAGGTTCAGGCGCTGACCGATGCCGTTGCCACGCTCAAGGCGGCCCAGGGCGAGATCAAGGATCTGGCCAATGAGGTAGCGACCTTGAAGAAACAAGGCAATCCGGCTGCCGCCATCGCCCGACTCGAGCAGGACGTGCTGGTGCTCAAGAGTGCACAGGAAAACCAGCCCGCCAACACCGATGCGCCGACCAATAAAGAGTTCGACGTATTCCGCATCCAGACCACGCGCAATATCACCACATTGCAGAGCCAGGTGCAGAATTTGAACCAGCGCCTCAATGCGCCGGCGGCGGCCACGCCACTGGGTCAATGACCCGTTCTGTGGACTGTGAATGCAATCAAACTGTGGGAGGGGGCTTGCCCCCGATTGCGGTGTGTCAGTCACGAAAATATTGACTGATTCACCGCTATCGGGGGCAAGCCCCCTCCCACATTTGAACCCGTATTAGTCAGCTAAATCGCTGTCGCTCTCAGATTTGTCACCGCCCGGTGACATTTCTTGTCCCCTTCGTTACTTGCCACTCCCGCGCCCTTGTTTAGACTCCGGTCACCCCACAAAAAACAATAAGGGCCCCCCATGACCATGCAACCACTGCCTCCCAGCAGTTGGCTGAACGCGCCTGCCCATCACGCCTGGCTCGCGGCCGAAGGCCAGCGCCTGTTGACCTTTGCCAAGGCGTCGCGCCTGCCGGACGGCTTCGGCAATCTGGATGACACTGGCCAACTGCCGGCCGGTGCCCGCGCCGAAACCATGAACACCGCCCGCATGACCCACAGCTTCGCCATGGCCCACGCCATGGGGTTGCCCGGCTACGCCGATTTGGTGGCGCACGGCGTGGCGGCCCTGAGCGGCCCGTTGCACGATAGCGAACACGGTGGCTGGTTTGCCGCGGCCGATGCCCTTGATGGCAATACCGGCAAGGCCGCTTACCTGCATGCCTTCGTGGCCCTGGCCGCCAGCTCTGCCGTAGTGGCCGGTGCACCCGGCGCGCAGACCCTGTTGAACGATGCGGTGCATATCATCGACCAGTTCTTCTGGAGCGAAGAGGAGGGCGCCATGCTCGAATCCTTCGCCCGGGACTGGAGCGGCGTCGAAGCCTATCGCGGTGCCAACAGCAACATGCACGCTACCGAAGCCTTTCTGGCCCTCGCCGATGTCACGGGCGACACGCGCTGGCTGGACCGCGCGTTGCGGATCGTCGAACGTGTCATCCATGCCCACGCCGCCGGTAACCGCTTCATGGTGATCGAGCACTTCGATACCCAGTGGAACCCGCTGCTCGGTTACAACGAAGACAACCCCGCCGACGGTTTCCGTCCCTATGGCATCACCCCCGGCCACGGCTTCGAATGGGCGCGGCTGGTGTTGCACCTGGAAGCGGCGCGGCTGGCCGCCGGGTTGGTCACGCCGCAGTGGTTGCTGACCGATGCCCAAGGGCTGTTTGCCAGTGCCTGCGAGTATGCCTGGGCGGTGGATGGCGCGCCGGGCATTGTCTACACCCTGGACTGGAACCAGCGCCCGGTCGTTCGCGAACGCCTGCACTGGACCCATGCCGAAGCCAGCGCGGCTGCCCAGGCGCTGCTCAAGCGCACCGGCCAATTGCATTACGAGACCTGGTACCGGCGGTTCTGGGAGTTTTGCGAAACCCACTTCATCGACCGGCTCCAGGGCAGCTGGCACCACGAACTCAACCCACACAACCAACCCAGCAGCAAAATCTGGGGCGGCAAGCCGGACCTGTACCATGCCTGGCAAGCGGTCGTGCTGCCTGCATTACCCTTGGCACCCAGCCTGGCCAGTGCATTGGGCAGCGGATGCTATGTCACCAGGTGGTGACATTTGTACGTCCCTTTGTTACCTGCGCCGGGAAAATCCCTGTTTAAACTCCGTGCAGCGCAAGCTCTAGACTTGCATGCATAACAACAAGAAAAGGTACTCAGATGAATGCGATTAATCGCCTCGCCGTTGCTATTTCCATGGCCTCGTTGTTTCCCCTCAGTGCATTTGCCGCCGACTCCAAAGGCACGATTGAAGTAGTGCATTGGTGGACGTCGGGCGGTGAAAAGGCGGCAGTGGATGTCCTGAAGGCCCAAGTTGAGAAAGACGGCTTCACCTGGAAAGACGGTGCAGTCGCAGGTGGCGGTGGCGCCACGGCCATGACCGTGCTGAAAAGCCGCGCGGTTGCCGGCAACCCGCCAGGCGTTGCCCAGATCAAGGGCCCCGACATCCAGGAATGGGCGTCCACCGGCCTGCTCGACACCGACGCGCTCAAAGACGTCGCCAAAGAAGAAAAGTGGGACTCCCTGCTCGACAAGAAAGTCTCCGACACCGTCAAGTACGAAGGTGACTACGTGGCCGTTCCGGTCAACATCCACCGCGTGAACTGGCTGTGGATCAACCCGGAAGTCTTCAAGAAAGCCGGCATCACCAAGAACCCGACCACCCTCGAAGAATTCTATGCCGCCGGCGACAAGCTGAAAGCGGCGGGTTTCATCGCGCTTGCTCACGGCGGCCAGCCTTGGCAGGACAGCACCGTGTTCGAAGCGGTGGTGCTCTCGGTCATGGGCGCCGATGGCTACAAGAAAGCCCTGGTCGACCTGGATAACGCTGCGCTGACCGGCCCGGAAATGGTCAAGTCGCTGACTGAGCTGAAAAAGGTCGCGACCTATATGGACGTCGACGGCAAAGGTCAGGACTGGAACCTGGAAGCCGGGAAAGTCATCAACGGCAAGGCCGGCATGCAGATCATGGGTGACTGGGCCAAATCCGAATGGACCGCCGCCAAGAAAGTCGCCGGCAAGGACTACGAGTGCGTAGCCTTCCCGGGCACCGACAAGGCCTTCACCTACAACATCGACTCCCTGGCTGTGTTCAAGCAGAAAGACAAAGGCACCGCTGCCGGTCAGCAGGACATTGCCAAAGTCGCGCTGGGTGAAAACTTCCAGAAAATCTTCAGCATCAACAAGGGCTCGATCCCGGTGCGCACTGACATGCTCACTCAAATGGACAAACTGGGCTTCGACTCCTGCGCCCAGGCCGCCGCCAAGGACTTCCTGGCCGACGCCAAGACCGGCGGACTGCAGCCAAGCATGGCGCACAGCATGGCCACCAACCTGGCGGTGCAAGGCGCGTTCTTTGACGTGGTGACCAACTACATCAACGACCCGAAAGCCGACCCGGCCGACACGGCCAAGAAATTGGGCGCTGCGATCAAGTCGGCCAAGTAACGCTGCTGCTATCTGTAGGAGCGAGCTCGCTCGCGAAAAACTCAAGGTCACCGCGTTCATCTCTATGCACGCGCTATCGTTGAAGTCCTTCGCGAACACGCTCGCTCCTGCAGGGTTCGGTTCACCTGTCAGTCCTTTTTCCCTGTACTGGATTTTCCCATGAGTTCTGTTGCTGTGTTCAGCAAGGCCTCGCCGTTCGATGCATTGCAGCGCTGGCTCCCCAAACTGGTGCTGGCGCCGAGCATGTTCATCGTGCTGGTGGGCTTCTACGGCTACATCCTGTGGACGTTCGTGTTGTCGTTCACCACCTCCACGTTTCTGCCCAACTACAAGTGGGCGGGCCTGGCGCAATACGAGCGCTTGTTCGACAACGACCGTTGGTGGGTGGCGAGCAAGAACCTGGCCGTGTTCGGCGGGATGTTCATCGGCATCACCCTGGTGATCGGCGTGACGCTGGCGATTTTCCTCGACCAGAAAATCCGCCGCGAAGGTTTCATTCGCACGATCTACCTGTACCCGATGGCGCTCTCGATGATCGTCACCGGTACGGCGTGGAAATGGCTGCTCAACCCGGGCATGGGCCTGGACAAATTATTGCGCGACTGGGGCTGGGAAGGCTTCCGTCTCGACTGGCTGATCGACCCCGACCGCGTGGTCTACTGCCTGGTGATCGCCGCTGTGTGGCAAGCCTCGGGCTTTATCATGGCGATGTTCCTGGCGGGCCTGCGTGGCGTTGATCAGTCAATCATCCGCGCCGCGCAGATCGACGGCGCGAGCCTGCCGCGCATCTACTGGAGCGTGGTGCTGCCAAGCCTGCGTCCGGTGTTCTTCAGTGCGGTGATGATCCTGGCGCACATTGCGATCAAGAGCTTCGACCTGGTGGCGGCGATGACGGCCGGCGGCCCGGGCTATTCCTCCGACCTGCCTGCCATGTTCATGTACTCGTTTACCTTCAGCCGCGGCCAGATGGGCATGGGCTCGGCCAGTGCAATCCTGATGCTCGGTGCGATCCTCGCGATCATTGTGCCGTACCTGTATTCCGAGCTGAGGACCAAGCGTAATGACTAGTCTCGCCGCTAAACCTGCCATCAGCCTGAGTCGTATCGCGATCTACGCGGTGCTGATCCTCGCGGTGCTGCTGTACCTGGTGCCGCTGGTGGTGATGCTGCTCACCAGCTTCAAGACCCCGGAAGACATCAGCACCGGTAACCTGCTGAGCTGGCCCACCGTGGTCAGTGGCATCGGCTGGGTCAAGGCCTGGGGCACCGTGGATGGCTACTTCTGGAACTCGATCAAGATCACCGTGCCGGCTGTGCTGATCTCCACGGCCATCGGCGCGTTGAACGGCTACGTACTGTCGTTCTGGCGCTTCCGGGGTTCGCAGTTGTTCTTCGGCCTGTTGCTGTTCGGCTGCTTCCTGCCGTTCCAGACGGTGCTGCTGCCGGCCTCGTTCACCCTCGGCAAGATGGGCATGGCCAATACCACCACCGGCCTGGTGTTTGTGCATGTGGTCTACGGCCTGGCGTTTACCACGCTGTTCTTTCGTAACTACTACGTGAGCATTCCGGATGCGCTGATCAAGGCGGCCCGCCTGGACGGTGCCGGTTTCTTCACCATCTTCCGTCAGATCATTCTGCCGATGTCGACGCCGATCATCATGGTCTGCCTGATCTGGCAGTTCACCCAGATCTGGAACGACTTCCTGTTCGGCGTGGTGTTTTCCAGCGGCGACTCCCAGCCCATCACGGTGGCGCTGAACAACCTGGTCAACACCAGCACCGGGGCCAAGGAATATAACGTGGATATGGCGGCGGCGATGATCGCCGGGCTGCCGACCCTGCTGGTCTATGTGATCGCAGGCAAGTATTTCGTGCGCGGCCTCACAGCCGGCGCGGTCAAGGGGTAATCATGGCTACGCTTGAACTTCGCAATGTAAACAAGACCTATGGTGCCGGCCTGCCCGACACCTTGAAGAACATCGAACTGTCGATCAAGGAAGGCGAATTCCTGATCCTGGTCGGCCCTTCGGGTTGCGGCAAGTCCACCTTGATGAACTGCATCGCGGGCCTTGAGACCATCTCCGGCGGCGCGATCATGATCGGTGATCAGGATGTGAGCGGCATGAGCCCCAAGGACCGTGACATCGCCATGGTGTTCCAGTCCTACGCGCTGTACCCGACCATGAGCGTGCGCGAGAACATCGAGTTCGGCCTGAAGATTCGCAAGATGCCCCAGGCCGACATCGACACCGAAGTGGCGCGCGTGGCCAAGCTGCTGCAGATCGAGCACCTGCTCAACCGCAAGCCGGGCCAACTCTCCGGTGGTCAGCAACAGCGCGTGGCCATGGGCCGGGCGTTGGCGCGCCGGCCGAAGATCTACCTGTTCGACGAGCCGCTGTCGAACCTCGACGCCAAGCTGCGCGTCGAGATGCGTACCGAAATGAAGCTGATGCACCAGCGCCTGAAAACCACCACTGTCTACGTGACCCACGACCAGATCGAAGCGATGACCCTGGGCGACAAAGTGGCGGTGATGAAGGACGGAATCATCCAGCAATTCGGTACGCCGAAGGAAATTTACAACGACCCTGCTAACCTGTTTGTGGCAAGCTTTATCGGTTCACCACCAATGAACTTCGTTCCCATGCGCCTAAAACGCCAGGACGGTGTTCTGGTGGCGGTGCTCGACAGCGGCCAGGCCCGTTGCGAGTTGGCGTTGAACATGAATGACGCAGGTCTGGAAGATCGCGATGTGATCCTGGGCCTGCGCCCGGAGCAGATCGTGCTGGCGGCGGGCGAGGGCAATGGCGCGTCGAGCATTCGCGCCGAAGTCCAGGTAACCGAGCCGACCGGCCCGGACACCCTGGTGTTCGTGCAGCTCAACGACACCAAAGTCTGCTGCCGTCTGGCGCCGGACGTGGCACCGCAGGTAGGCGAGACCCTGACCCTGCAGTTCGACCCGGCCAAGGTGTTGCTGTTCGACGCCAAGACCGGTGAGCGATTGGGCACTGCTGCTTCATTGCCGGCACAGGGGCATGCCGGCAACGTGACCCAGTTCAAGGGCCGTTGAAGCATTTGTAGGCGCGAGCTTGCTCGCGAAGGTGGTTAACGATGACGCAGCGCTCCTGGTTTAGCGTGGCGCTCTCGGGTTTTTCGCGAGCAAGCTTGCTCCTACAGTACTGTGATTAATGGTTAACTTGTTGTTTTAGCTAAAAAATGTAACCCGCGTTAGATAAAAACAGTTTAATAACAATAAAGACGAGGATGTAGGGATGAAAAAGCAACACAACAACACTCGGCTGTTCTGCCAACTGTCAGCAGCAGCAGCCCTTGTATTGTCCGCCAATGCGATGGCGGCCGATGCGTTCAGCGCCGATTCCAAGTGGATGACCGGCGATTGGGGCGGCGAGCGTACCAAGCTGATCGAGCAAGGTATCGACATCAAGGCCGATTACGTAGGGGAAATGGGCTACAACGCCCACGGTGGCTACAACGACGACAAGACCGGTCGTTACTCCGACCAGTTCGGTCTGGGCGTAGCGCTGGACCTGCAAAAGCTGTGGGGCTGGGATAATACCCAGGCCAAGATCCAGCTCACCAACCGTAATGGCCAGAACATCTCCAACGACCGCATTGGCGACCCGCGTGCCGGCACGCTCAGTTCGTCGATGGAAGTCTATGGCCGTGGCCACATGGTGCGCCTGACCCAGTTCTGGATCCAGCACCAGATGTTCGACAACAAGCTGGACGTGAAACTCGGCTACTTCGGTGAAGGCGAAGACTTCAACACCTTCCCGTGCGATTTCCAGAACCTGTCGTTCTGTGGCTCCCAGGTCGGTAACTATGTAAACACCTGGTACAACTGGCCGGTCAGCCAGCCGGCCATCCGCGTGAAGTACAACATCACGCCTGAGTTGTATGCACAGATCGGTGCCTACAGCCAGAACCCCTCGCAGCTGGAGCACGGCAACGGCTTCAAACTCAGCGGCAGCGGTACCAAAGGTACTGTGATTCCGGTGGAATTGGTCTGGTCGCCGAAGGTCAACAACCTGCCGGGCGAATACCGCGTGGGTTACTACAAGAGCGCGGCCGATGCTCCGGATGTACGTGAAGACGTCAACGGCAACGATGCGGTCCTCACTGGCGCAAGCTTGCGTACCCGCAGCAGCAAAAAAGGCTACTGGTTCGTTGCCCAACAGCAACTCACCACGCACAACGGCGACGCTACCCGTGGCCTGAACATTGCGGCCAACGCGACCTTCCACGACAAGGAAACCAACCTGGTCGACAACTACCAGTCGTTGATGCTGGTGTACAAGGGCCCATTCGACGCGCGTCCAAAAGATGACGTCGGCATTGGCGTCGCGCGTCTGCACGTCAACGATGACGTGAAGAAGAACTCGCAGCTGCTCAATGCCGCCAATGGCATCAGCGACTACGACAATCCGCTGTACACGCCGATTCGCGAGACCGAGTACAACGTCGAATTGAACTACGGCTTCCACGTTACCAACTGGCTGACCGTGCGTCCTAACTTGCAGTACGTTGTCCAGCCGGGCGGCGTGGACAAAGTCGACAACGCGCTGGTAGCGGGCCTGAAGATTCAGTCTACGTTCTAACGCGGTTGCGATAAGCTCCTTCTCTCTGTGCGCATTTTGCGGGTAGCCATGGCTATCCGCTTTTTTTTGGGTGGCACTGTGATATTCGGAACCTGTGCACATGCATGAGCAACCGCTGCAACGCTTTTTCAAGTCCCTGCGCGAGCGTCCGGTGTTCGCCTGGGAGCGCTTTCAGATGCGCGATGTGTTGGTGATCGACCACCCGCTGTGCCAGGCGGTGTTCAGTCGCCAGGGCGCGCAACTGCTGCACTTTCAGCCCACCGGCCAGAAACCCTGGCTGTGGTGTGCGGCCAAATGGCCACAAGTCGGCGCGATCCGCGGCGGCGTACCGGTCTGCTGGCCGTGGTATGGCCGTCACCCCAGCGAAAACGCCTGGCCGTCCCACGGCTGGGCGCGCTTGATCGACTGGAAACTGCTCGACAGCAGCACCGATGACGATGGCGTGCGCCTGCATTGGCAGTTGCAGTTATGTGACTGGCAGGTGGACCTGCACGCGCAATTGGGCGAAACCCTGGAACTGCGCCTGAGCACCGAGCATCAGGACGAGCTGCCCTGTCAGTTGAGCCATGCTTTGCACGCTTATTGGCGTATCGGTCACGTTGACGAGGTAGCGCTGTCTGGGCTCGACGGCGCGCAGGGTTATGACCAGCTCAATCGCCAGGTTTGCCAGCAGGAGGGCGAGTTGCGCGTTGATGGCGGGTGCCAGCGGGTGTTCCAGCACGAGGGCGAATTGCAGCTCAAGGACCATGCCTGGCAGCGTGAACTGTGCATCGATACCGGCGACAGCGCCGACACGGTGGTGTGGCACCCCGGTAGCCGGCCGCTATTGGGCGTGAGTTTTAACGAAGCGTCAGGATTTGTGTGCGTGGAGTCGGCGATGGCCGGGGCGAGCCTGGCGCCCGGGGAGCGGGCGCATTTGAGTCTGCAGGCCAGGGCAGGGGTCTAGTGGTGTGGCTGATGGCCTCATCGGGGGCAAGCCCCCTCCCACTTTTGAATGGGTTCACAGATCAAATGTGGGAGGGGGCTTGCCCCCGATGAGGCCAGTAAAGCCAACACAGATGCCGGCTTAGTTGAACTCATCCCCCACCGGATACCGGCTGTCATTCAAGCTCTCTTTGATCTTGCGCAAGTGCGGCTGGAAATCCACGCCACGGCGCAACGTCATGCCGGTCGCCAGCACATCCAGTACCGTCAGCTGAATGATCCGCGACGTCATCGGCATGTAGATGTCGGTGTCTTCCGGCAACGGAATGTTCAGGCTCACGGTACTGGCCTTGGCCAGTGGTGAGTTCTCGGCCGTCACCCCCAGCACCGACGCGCCGTTTTCCCGCGCGATACGCGCCACTTCCACCAACTCGCGGGTACGCCCGGTGTAGGAAATGATCACGAACAACTCACCCGTGTGGGCGACCGAGGCGATCATGCGTTGCATCAGCACGTCGGCGTGGGCGGTCACCGCCAGGTTGAAACGGAAGAATTTGTGCAGTGCGTCCATCGCCACCGGTGCCGAGGCGCCGAGGCCGAAAAAGTGGATCTGCCGCGCCTGGATCAACAAGTCCACGGCCTTGCTGATCAGGGCCGGGTCCAGGGCCTGGCAGGCGCTGTCCAGGGAGGCGATGGCGCTGCCAAAGATCTTCTGGGTGTAGGCCTCGGGGTTATCATCGGCTTCCACGGCGCGGCTGACATAGGCCGCGCCGCTGGCCAGACTTTGCGCCAGCTGCAATTTAAGTTCAGGGTAACCGCTGACGCCGAACGAACGGCAGAAACGGTTGACCGTCGGTTCACTGACCGAGGCGGCCTGGGCGAGGGCGGCGATCGAGAAGCGGGTGGCCTGCTGCGGGTTGAGCAGGATGACCTCGGCGACTTTTTTCTCGGCCTTGTTCAATTCTTCGAGGCGGTTCCGGATCTGTTCCAGAAGATTTCGCACGCGGTCCATTCAGTCTTTCCTTCGGGCGACGATGCAAATAAAAAGGCGGTAACCAATCGATGAGTGGCTTCTCGCGGTGGCCTATCCTACTGAGGGTAGCGGAACACCACCACTCGCAATACGTATTGGCGGAAAATGTTGTGGTTATTACTACATTTTTCCTTGAGTGATGCCTTGAAAAAAGGTATTTGTAGCTTAACTTGATAAAAGAACAAACATCATGCCTTCGATAACCGTAGAACCCTGCACCTTTGCCCTGTTTGGCGCCTTGGGTGATCTGGCGCTGCGCAAGTTATTTCCTGCTCTCTATCAACTCGATGGCGCCGGCCTGCTGCACGATGACACGCGCATCCTGGCCCTGGCCCGCGAAGCCGGGTCCGAGCAGCAGCACATGGCCCACATCGAACAAGAACTGCGCAAATACGTCGGCAAGGAACTCGACGAAGCCGTGGCCCAGCGTTTCCTGGCGCGCCTGGCGTATGTGCATGTCGACTTCATGAAGGCTGACGACTACGTCGGCCTTGCCGAAAAGGTCGGTAGCGAACAGCGCCTCATCGCCTACTTCGCCACTCCGGCTGCCGTCTATGGCGCGATCTGCGAGAACCTGTCCAAGGTCGGCCTGGCGGAAAACACCCGTGTGGTGCTGGAAAAACCGATTGGTTCGGACCTGGAATCCTCGCGCAAGGTCAACGACGCCGTCGCGCAGTTTTTCCCGGAAAACCGCACCTATCGCATCGACCACTACCTGGGTAAAGAGACGGTACAGAACCTGATCGCCCTGCGTTTCGCCAACAGCCTGTTCGAAACCCAGTGGAACCAGAACTACATTTCCCACGTGGAAATCACCGTGGCCGAGCAGGTCGGCATCGAAGGCCGTTGGGGCTACTTCGACAAGGCCGGCCAACTGCGCGACATGATCCAGAACCACCTGCTGCAGTTGCTCTGCCTGATCGCCATGGACCCGCCGGCCGACCTGTCCGCCGACAGCATCCGTGACGAGAAGGTCAAGGTGCTCAAGGCCCTGGCGCCGATCAGCCCGGAAGGCCTGACCACCCAGGTGGTGCGCGGCCAGTACATCGCCGGCTACAGCGCCGGTAAAGCCGTGCCGGGCTACCTGGAAGAAGAGAATTCCAACACCCAGAGCGACACCGAGACCTTCGTTGCCCTGCGCGCCGATATCCGTAACTGGCGTTGGGCCGGGGTGCCGTTCTACCTGCGCACCGGCAAGCGCATGCCGCAAAAGCTGTCGCAGATTGTCATCCACTTCAAGGAACCGTCCCACTATATTTTCGCCCCCGAGCAGCGCTTGCAGATCAGCAACAAGCTGATCATCCGCCTGCAGCCGGACGAAGGTATTTCCTTGCGTGTGATGACCAAGGAGCAGGGCCTGGACAAGGGCATGCAACTGCGCAGCGGTCCGCTGCAACTGAATTTTTCCGACACCTATCGCAGCGCACGCATCCCCGATGCCTACGAGCGTTTGCTGTTGGAAGTGATGCGCGGCAATCAGAACCTGTTTGTTCGCAAAGATGAAATCGAAGCCGCGTGGAAGTGGTGTGACCAGTTGATCGCCGGGTGGAAAAAATCCGGTGATGCGCCCAAGCCGTACGCGGCGGGTTCCTGGGGGCCGATGAGCTCGATTGCACTGATCACGCGGGATGGGAGGTCGTGGTATGGCGATATCTGAATTGAAACTGCCTCAGGGCGTCACTGCCCATGAGTACCGCACGCCCGTGTTGTTGGCGGACGGCCTGGCCAATGACGTGGCCGAGCAACTGCGCGCGGCCATCAGCGCCCGTGGCGCGGCGACGTTGGTCGTGTCCGGCGGCCGCAGCCCCGTGGCGTTCTTCCAGAACCTGGCCAGGCAGGTGCTGGACTGGTCCAGGGTCACCATCACCCTGGCCGACGAGCGCTGGGTGCCGGTGGAACACGCCGACAGCAATGCTGGCCTGTTAAAGCAGCACCTGTTGCAAGGCCCGGCGGCCGAGGCCAGGTTCCTCAGCCTGTACAGCGCTGCCGCCAACCTCGAAGACGCTGCCGAGCAGGCCGATCGCCTGCTGGCCGAGTTGCCGGCGATCGATGTGCTGGTGCTGGGCATGGGCGATGACGGCCACACCGCTTCGCTGTTTCCCGACAGCCCGAACCTTGCCCAGGCCTTGCAGGCCGACGGTACCCGCCGTTGCTGGCCGATGCTGGCGCCGACCGTGCCGCACCAGCGCCTGACCATGAGTCGCGCGTTGCTGGCGACGGCCCACTACACCGTACTGTCGATTTCCGGCAGTTCGAAGTTGACCACCTTGAGCGCCGCGCTGGCCGGTGACGATGTCGCCGCCATGCCGATTCGCGCGTTTTTGCAACCTACATTAGAGATTTACTGGTGCCCATGAGCCAAGGATCAGCCGCTATGAAAAGCCCTCAACCGACCGTGTCCATGGCGGATAAAGTTGCCCTGATCGACAGCCTATGCGCCAAGGCGCGGATCCTGCCGGTGATCACCATCGCCCGTGAACAGGACATCCTGCCGCTGGCCGATGCCCTGGCCGCCGGTGGCCTGACCGCATTGGAAGTGACCCTGCGTTCCGAGTTCGGGCTCAAGGCTATCCAGGTGCTGCGCGAGCAGCGCCCTGAACTGTGCACCGGTGCCGGCACTGTGCTGGACCGTCATATGCTCGAAGCGGCAGAAGTGGCCGGCTCGCAGTTTATCGTCACCCCCGGCATCACCCGCGACCTGCTGGAAGCCTCGGTACACAGCCCGATCCCGCTGCTGCCCGGCATCAGCAATGCGTCCGGCATCATGGAAGGCTATAGCCTGGGTTATCGCCGCTTCAAGCTGTTCCCGGCCGAGGTCAGCGGCGGTGTGGCGGCGATCAAGGCCTTGGGTGGCCCGTTCGTTGAAGTGAAATTCTGCCCGACCGGCGGCGTCGGCCCGGCCAACATCAAAAACTACATGGCGTTGAAAAACGTGATGTGCGTGGGCGGTAGCTGGATGCTTGATCCCGAGTGGGTCAGGAACGGCGACTGGGCGCGCATCCAGGAAGTCACCGCCGAGGCGCTGGCGCTGCTGGATTGATCTGATTTATCGAATCGTTGTTGCTGTGCTTAATGGCATTTTTGCGGTGCACTTGGTCGGTGTACCGCTTTTTTTTGCCTGTAGATCCAGGCCACCACACATTCCAATGTGGGAGGGGGCTTGCCCCCGATGGGCCGACCAGGATGTTGTGTCGATCCTGACCCAAGTGTGGGAGGGGGCTTGCCCCCGATGGCGGCCTCTGGGCCGACCAGGATGTTGGATTGGAATGAGTACATATCCGTTTCTGCGGTAACGGCCACT
>NZ_CVTX01000156.1:0-16358 GCF_900005715.1 Pseudomonas sp. 34 E 7 | reverse complement strand
CGTTCGGCCAGCGTGGTTTAACGGGGCGCCTAGGATCAAAAGCAGATCAAGATCAAGAGCGGCTCGCTTCGCATCGTGGTTACGGTTGGGCGCTACAGAGTTGTGAAGATATCTATGGCCATCGGGGGCAAGCCCCCTCCCACATTTAATCTTTGCTCAGTTCGGTAATGGCGTTGACCAGCGTGCCGATGTCCTGCGCTGACGTCACCAATCCCGGTGTCACTCGAATACAGGTGCCAAACGCCGCGCCTGAGCGGGTCGTGGTGAACACGTCATGCTCCTTGAGCATGCGGTCAACCATCATCTGCTGATCGCGTCCAATGAACTTGAATGCGGTAATCGCGCAATACAGCCTCGGATCATCCGGGGTCAGCACCTCAATGCCCGGCAACTCGCGCACCTGGCTCACCCACATGTCCCGCAGATGGTTGACCCGGGCACCCTTGGCCGCCGCGCCGCCCAGTTCCCGATGTTCTTCAAGCACCAGTGGCAAGCTCATCAGTGCCGGAAAGTTCGGTGTGCTGTAGGACGTACGTGCCCGCACATCCGTGGCGGGGTAGTGGAATTCGCCCATGTCCGGGTCGATATCCGGCAGGCGTTCGGGGGCAATGTAGAGAAAGCCCAGGGTCAGCGGTGCGCCAATCCATTTGTGCAGGTTGAAGCCGGCGAACTGAATGCCCAGTTCGCCAAGGTCGAAATCGATCTGACCCAGGGCGTGGGCGCCGTCGAGGATCACGTCGACCCCCTGATCACGTGCAGCCCTGGCAATCGCCGCCACCGGCATCACCAGGCCGGTACGGTGGGTGACATGGGTCAGCGCCATCAGCTTGAGGCGCGGGTGTTGATCGAAGGCGTCGCGATACGTCTGCACCAGGCTGTCGAAGCTGGCCGGGTGGGTGTGGGAAATTTCGATCACTTCAACACCGCGCACGCCCGCCAGCCAGCGCATCGCGCCTTTGACTGTGTCGTACTCCAGATCACTGATCAGCACCTGATCGCCCGGTTGCAGGCGGTTGTAGTTGCGGATCAGCGACTGTAAGGCTTCGGTGGCGTTGCGGGTGAAGGCCACCGAGCCGGGGTCGGCATTGATCAACGCGGCCAGTTGGCGGCGAATCTGGTTATTTTCCCCTTGCTCGAAGCGCTGACGCACATACACCGAGTTGCTGCGGTTGATAAACGCCACATGCTCCAGGTACTGCGCCTGGACTGCACGGCTCATGCGCCCGAAGTAACCGTTTTCCAGATTGATCGGGCCGGGCTCCAGCGCATAGCGCTGGGCGATGGCCTGCCAGTGAGGTTCGTTGTTTGCATTCCTTGGCATGGTGTGGCGCTCAATCAATTAATGGCGAGGGGCGGGTTTACCGTGTTTAACGCGCAACGGTTCGAGCAATTCGGCCAGGCCGTTGTGGTCGATTTCCCGCATCAGTGCCAGTAAGCCGCCCAGTTCTCCGTGGGGAAATCCCTCGCGAGCGAACCAGTTCAGGTAAGGGCCGGGCAGGTCGGCGATGATCCGGCCTTTGTATTTGCCAAACGGCATTTGGCGGGTGATCAGCAATTCGAGCTTTTCAGGGTTCATGGTTTCGAGCAGTGAAGGCGGGGTGTTCGAAAATACAGGCATTCTGCATGAAGGCCAAATGACAGATCATGCAAATAACATACATACAGATGGTTCAATTATTCGTAAGCTGTTGAATTATTTAATAAAATTAATTTTTCAAAACCTGGCACGGGCGCTGCAATCATTAAGGCAACCTTCATCAATCCACACAAGGAATTGAAAAATGACTGACATCAACAAAGAATCGATCTCTGTACTCAACGACCTGATCGAGACCAGCATCGATGGTCAGAAAGGTTTCAAAGAGTGCGCAGAAGACATCAAGCACCCTGAACTCAAAGCGCTGTTCGCCAAGCGCTCTGTTGATTGCGGCACTGCTGCCGCCGAGCTGAAAACCGCCGTACGTGCCCTGGGTGGCGATCCGGAAGATTCCGGCAGCGTGGCCGGTGCCCTGCATCGCGGTTGGGTTGACGTGAAGTCGATGGTGACCGGCAAGGACGAAGAGTCCGTGCTGAACGAAGCCGAGCGCGGTGAAGACCACGCACTGAAGGCTTATAAGGAAGCGATCGAGAAGATCAATAAGCACAACCTGCTGGGCATTCGTGACCTGGTTGAGCGTCAGTATCACGGCGTGCAACGTAACCACGACCAAGTCAAAGCCTTGCGTAACCAGGCTCGCGCCCAGTCGTAAGCCCTGTGCTGTAAGGCTGTAAAATGTGGGAGGGGGCTTGCCCCCGATAGCGGTGGATCAGTCGATAGCTCTATGACTGACACACTGCAATCGGGAGCAGGCCCCCTCCCGCTTTGCTTTCGTCTACCTGTCAGCCGATGCTGATCGGCGGCAGTTCGGTCAGCGTTACAACCTGCTGCTTACGCGGCGCAAGGATCTCCGCTTCGCCATCCACGACCAGTTCATCACGCTGGTTGAACACGCGAGTGGCAATGCGTACCCGGAACTTGGGCAGTTTTTCCAGAATTTCCAGGCACACCGTCAGGGTGTCGCCGATTTTGACCGGCTTCTGAAAGCTCATCTGCTGGCCGATATAAATCGTGCCCGGCCCAGGCAATTCGCAGGCAACCGCCGCACTGATCAGCGCGCCGCTGAACATGCCGTGGGCGATACGCTCCTTGAACATGGTTGCCTTGGCATATTCGGCATCCAGGTGCACCGGGTTGTGATCGCCGGACATGGCGGCGAACAGCTGGATATCGCGTTCTTCGACGGTCTTGCTGAAGCTGGCGGTCTGGCCGACTTCAAGGGCCTCGTAGGGGGTGTTGGTTACCTGGGTCATCTAAACGTGCATCCTGTGGCTAATCGATAATTTAATCGGCTGATTTTAAACGCAAAGTCATTCGCAGCGGGTGGGCCTGCGCAATGCCTGAGTGTGCTCGAGCCACGTCAGGACATCCGCGGTGACGTCGTCGCGGTTGGTTTCGTTGAACACCTCATGACGCGCCTGCGGGTAGAGTGTCAATTGCAGGTGCTGGCAGCCGGCCTCACGCAGGGCGCGGGCCAGGCTCTTGAGACGCTTGCCTTCACTCACCGGATCACATTCACCGCCGATCAGCAGAATCGGCAGGCCCGGATCGATCTGCGCGAGATTGGACGCTTTGCTGATGTGCTGCAAGCCGCCGAGCAGGTCGACCCACAGTTGATTGGTGCAGCGAAAACCGCATAGCGGGTCATTGATGTACTTGTCGACTTCAAGCGGGTCGCGGCTGAGCCAGTCGAAGGCGGTGCGATTGGGTTTGAACGCCTTGTTGAATGAACCGAATGACAGAAAATCAATCAACCCACTGCGCCCGCGCCGGCCCTGGCGCGCGCGCTCGATACGCGCAATCAGCCGCGCTGCGCGATACAGCGCCACCGGCTGGAAATTCGAACCGCTCAGAATGGCGCCGTGCAAGCTGGCGCTGTGGTGCAGCAGGTACGCCTGGGCGATATAGCTGCCCATGCTGTGGCCCAGCAAGATGATCGGCAGCCCCGGATGCTGCTGGCCGATGTGCTGGTTGAGGCTGGCCAGGTCGCCCACCACCTTGTTCCAGCCATCGTTCTCGGCATACAGCCCCAGGGTGCCCTCGTCGGCGGTGCGGCCATGCCCGCGTTGGTCCAGCGCATATAAACCATAGCCGGCGCCGCACAATGCCTGGGCCAGGCGCGCATAGCGGCCGCTGTGCTCGGCCATGCCGTGGGACAGCATCACCACGGCCTTGGGGAGCGCGTCAGGCATCCATTGATTGACGAACAGCCGGCTGTGGTCATTCGCGGTCAGCCAGAAAGTGCTGTGGTTCATGGCGGTTCCTTTGCTCAGGGTCGTTGCAGTGTATAGCTCATCTGCCCGAGGGCGGGGTATCTGCCTGCGCCTTAGCGACAAGATTCATACAATCAATGACACAGTTCAGCGTATTTGCCTGTTTGGCCATTACTGCTAACGTCCTCAAAGCTCCGCTCTTTGTAGCTGCATAGAAAAGCGGCCGGACCTGTTCAGGTAAAGAGGACAAGAATAATGCAACCTGATTTCTGGAATGACAAACGCGCCGCGGGCGTTCCCAATGACATTGATCTGACCAGCTACACATCGGTGATCGAAGTTTTCGAGCGCTCCTGCAAGACCTTTGCCGACCGTCCGGCGTTCAGCAACATGGGCATTACCCTGACCTACGCCGAGCTTGAGCGCCACAGCGCGGCGTTCGCCGGTTACTTGCAACAGCACACCGACCTCAAGCCCGGCGAGCGCATCGCGGTGCAGATGCCCAATGTGTTGCATTACCCGATTGCCGTTTTTGGCGCACTGCGCGCTGGGCTGATCGTGGTCAATACGAACCCCTTGTACACCCCGCGTGAAATGCGCCACCAGTTCAAGGACGCCGGCGTGCGCGCGCTGGTCTACCTCAATCTGTTCGGTTCGCGGGTTCAGGAGGTGTGTGCCGACACCGAGATCGACTACCTGATCGAAGCCCGGATGGGCGACTTCATGCCCGCCGCCAAGGGCTGGCTGGTCAACACAGTGGTCGATAAGGTGAAGAAGATGGTCCCGGCCTACCACCTGCCGCGTGCGCTGTCGTTCAAGCGCGCCCTGCGCATGGGCGGCGGCCTGGGCGTGACCCGCCATCCGGTGACCCTCGACGACATCGCTGTGCTGCAATACACCGGTGGCACCACGGGCCTGGCCAAGGGCGCGATGCTCACCCACGGCAACCTGGTGGCGAACATGCAGCAGGTGCGGGCGTGCATGTCCCAGACCGGCGACGATGGTCACCCGCTGGTCAAGGAAGGGCAGGAGGTGATGATTGCGCCGCTGCCGCTGTACCACATCTATGCATTCACCGCGAACTGCATGTGCATGATGGTATCCGGCAACCACAACGTGCTGATCACCAACCCGCGGGACATTGGCGGCTTCATCAAGGAGCTGAAGAAGTGGCGTTTCACCGGGTTGCTGGGGCTCAACACGTTGTTTGTGGCGCTGATGGACCACCCGGACTTCAAGCACCTGGACTTTTCCCATCTGAAGCTGACCAACTCCGGCGGCACGGCGTTGATCAAGGCCACCGCCGAGCGCTGGCAGCACATCACCGGTTGTGCGATCGGCGAGGGCTACGGCCTGACCGAAACCTCGCCGGTGGCCAGCACCAACCCGTATGGCAATAAGTCGCGACTGGGCACCGTCGGCATTCCGGTGCCGGCCACGGCCATGAAAGTGATCGATGACGAGGGCACCGAGCTGCCGCTGGGCGAGCGCGGTGAGCTGTGCATCAAGGGCCCGCAGGTGATGAAGGGCTATTGGCAGCAACCGCAGGCCACCGCCGAAGCGCTGGACGCCGAAGGCTGGTTCAAGACCGGCGATATCGCGGTGATCGATGCCGACGGTTTTATCCGTATTGTGGACCGTAAGAAAGACCTGATTATCGTGTCGGGCTTCAACGTGTACCCCAACGAAATCGAGGACGTGGTGATGGCGCATCCGGCCGTGGCCAACTGTGCGGTGATCGGCGTGCCGGACGAGCGTACCGGGGAGGCGGTGAAGCTGTTTGTGGTGGCGCGTGCCGAGGGGGTGAGCGTTGAGGAGTTGAAGGCGTACTGCAAGACCAATTTCACCGGGTACAAGGTGCCCAAGCATATTGTGCTCAGGGATTCGCTGCCGATGACGCCGGTAGGCAAGATTCTGCGCCGGGAGCTGCGCGACATCGCCTGAACCTTGAATTGAAATGCAATTAAAAATGTGGGAGGGGGCTAGCCCCCGATAGCAGTGGTTCAGTCAACACATTGAGTGACTGACACACCGCCATCGGGGGCAAGCCCCCTCCCACATGTGTTATTTGTCGCCCGGTATGGCTCATTCCAGAGCGGATTCCAGAGGTATAGAATCTTTGCTCTAAAAATGACCACTGGATATTCTTGAGTCATGTTTATGACTGTAGGGCCCTCTTTTGGCTCTAGGCGGGCCTTGGCAAAGCTGCTACTCTCGGCGCGCTTTGTGACGTCTAGGCCTGCTTGAAAGCGCCAGATTCACCTTAAAACACACACCAATAATAATCGCATCAAATGCGATGATGAATTCGCGTCGCTGAGGAGTGGGCTTCCATGAACGAAGACTTTTGGAAGGATAAGTACCCCGCCGGGATTGCTGCACAAATCAATCCAGACGAGTATCCGAATATTCAGGCGGTATTGAAGCAGTCCTGCCAGCGCTTCGCCAACAAACCGGCTTTCAGCAACCTGGGCAAGACCATCACCTACGGTCAACTGTACGAATTGTCCGGCGCATTTGCCGCCTACCTGCAACAGCATACCGACTTGAAGCCCGGCGATCGAATTGCCGTGCAACTGCCCAACGTCCTGCAGTACCCGGTCGCCGTATTCGGCGCCATCCGTGCCGGGCTGATCGTGGTCAACACCAACCCGCTGTACACCGCGCGGGAAATGGAACATCAATTCAACGACTCCGGGGCCAAGGCCCTGGTCTGCCTGGCCAACATGGCGCACCTGGCTGAAAAAGTCGTGCCCAAGACCGCCGTCAAGCACGTGATCGTGACCGAAGTGGCCGACCTGTTGTCGCCGTTCAAGCGCCTGTTGATCAACAGCGTGATCAAGTACGTGAAGAAAATGGTCCCGGCGTATCACTTGCCGCAAGCGATCAAGTTCAATGACGTGCTGGCCAAGGGGCACGGCCAGGCGGTCAGCGATGCCAACCCGGCCAGCGGCGATGTGGCTGTTCTGCAATACACCGGCGGCACCACCGGGGTGGCCAAGGGCGCGATGCTGACTCACCGCAATCTGGTCGCCAACATGCTGCAATGCAAGGCGCTGATGGGCTCCAACCTCAATGAAGGGTGCGAAATCCTGATCACGCCGCTGCCGCTGTATCACATCTATGCGTTCACCTTTCATTGCATGGCGATGATGCTGATCGGCAACCACAACATCCTGATCAGCAACCCGCGCGACCTGCCGGCGATGGTCAAGGAACTGTCGAAGTGGAAGTTCAGCGGCTTTGTCGGCCTTAACACCCTGTTCGTGGCGCTGTGCAATAACGAAGGTTTCCGCAAGCTGGATTTCTCCGCGCTGAAGGTCACCCTGTCCGGCGGCATGGCGCTGCAACTGGCGGCGGCCGAACGCTGGAAGGCCGTGACCGGTTGTGCCATCTGCGAGGGCTACGGCATGACCGAAACCAGCCCGGTGGCCACCGTCAACCCGATCCAGCATATCCAGATCGGCACCATCGGCATTCCGGTGCCTTCCACCGTGTGCAAGGTTATTGCCGACGACGGCACCGAGCTGGCGCTGGGCGAAACCGGCGAGCTGTGCGTCAAGGGCCCGCAAGTGATGAAGGGCTACTGGCAGCGTGAAGACGCCACCGCCGAGATGCTCGACAGCGAAGGCTGGCTGAAGACCGGTGACATCGCGATCATCCAGCCCGATGGCTACATGCGTATTGTCGACCGCAAGAAGGACATGATCCTGGTCTCGGGCTTCAACGTTTACCCCAACGAACTGGAAGATGTGCTGGCAGGCCTGCCGGGTGTGTTGCAGTGCGCAGCCATCGGCGTACCGGATGAAAAGTCCGGGGAGCACATCAAGCTGTTCATTGTGGTCAAGCCGGGGGCCACCCTGACTAAGGAACAGGTGATGGAGCACATGCGCGCCAATGTCACCGGCTACAAGGTGCCCAGGGCGGTTGAGTTCCGCGATGCATTGCCGACCACCAACGTGGGCAAGATCCTGCGGCGTGAATTGCGTGATGAAGAACTGAAGAAGCTCGGTCTTAAAAAGTAACTTAAACCAAATGTGGGAGGGGGCTTGCCCCCCGATAGCAGTGGTTCAGTCAACACATTGAGTGACTGACACACCGCCATCGGGGGCAAGTCGAATCGTCGCACCGCCCCTCCCACATTTTTGATCGCGTTCTTACAGAGCGAACTGGGCGAAGCCGATTCCTGCACCGGCCGGCCGCACGTCCTTGAGGAACGAGTCCTTGTCGGCGCTCAGTTCCAGGGTGATCTCCGGCTTGCGTTTGCCGGCATTGCGCACCACCAGCCCTTCGAGGTTTTCGCGCAGGAACAGGGTCGGCACCTTCAGGTGCAGCAACTGGTCGGTGTCGGCGTTGTGCATCAACAGGTGGATCCACTCGTACTGGCCCACGCCGATCCGCACCACGGGCAGGTCGAACCACCAGATGTTGCGTTTGCGGTCCAGGTCGGTGAAATGACAGTTGTTGACGCCGAGTACGGCACCTCCCAGTTCCTGGTTTCTGCGGGCGATGGCCTGTGCTTTATCGAGTTTCATAACCTTCCTACGGGATCTGTTATTCAGCGTGTGAGCCTGAATGTGCCGGGCATTCTCGTGGGTTGGCCACAAAACATAAAGGCAAACCTGCCCCTTTCGATGAAATGCCCGCTGAAAATAATTGAAACTCTGGCGCATGGCGTCGAGTCAACCGCAGCGTAGTGACCAAAAACCATTTGATTGTTATCAGGAGTAATACCATGGGCAGCACTTCCGATAAGGTAAAAGGCATGGCTAACGAAGCCGTTGGTAACGTCAAGCAAGGCGTCGGCAAGGTTACCGATAATGACAAACTGCGTGCTGAAGGCGTGATCCAGGAAAAGAAAGGCGAAGCGCAGCAGGCTGTTGGCAAGACCAAGGATGCGGTGAAAAAAGCCACCGAGTAACACGGCTAGGCTGGCTCCTCTCCAGCAGCCCGACGGCCATCCACGGATGGCCGTTTTTGCAGGTACTGGCGCAACTAAACTTCAGAAATTGTTTCAAAGTCGCCAAATGGGCTACTTTGATGTAGAAAACGGCCCCTGAGTCGCCCACGACTTCAACTCTTTGCGGCGAAAGGAGACGCTAATGATTTTTCCGGTACTTGATGGTCTCAAGCTGCACAAGGTGCTGGTGCGCACCGTCACCGAATTCGTCGACGACGAGATGCCCACCTATGCCTCGGCACTGGCGTACCAGATGCTGTTCTCGCTGTTTCCCTTCCTGCTGTTCCTGATTGCTTTGATCGGTTTCCTGCACCTGCCGGACTTTTTCACCTGGCTGCGCCTGCAGTCGGAGCTGGTATTGCCGCCCCAGGCCCTGGAGCAGGTCAACCCGGTGATCGACCAACTGCAGCAATCCAAGGGTGGGCTGCTGTCGGTGGGTATCGTGATCGCCCTGTGGACCGCTTCCGCCGGTGTGCGCTTGATGATGAGTGCGATGAACGCGGCGTATGACGTGGTGGAGGGGCGGCCGATCTGGAAGCGTTTTCCGCTGTCGATTTTCTACACCGTCGGCATCGCCGGCATGCTGCTGGCCGCCGCCGCGCTGATGGTGCTCGGCCCGCAAGTGATGGAGTGGCTGGCGGGGCAGATCGGCATGCAGGAGTTCGTCGTCACCCTGTGGACGATCCTGCGCTGGCCGCTGATCGTGATCCTGCTGATGTTTGCCGTGGCCCTCATGTACTACGTGATGCCGGACGTGGAACAGGAGTTTCGCTTTATCACCCCCGGTTCCGTACTCGCGGTGGTGGTGTGGATCGTCGCCTCCCTCGGCTTTGGCTACTACGTCAAGACCTTCGCCGACTACAACGCTATGTATGGCAGTATCGGTGCGATCATCGTCCTGCTGCTGTACTTCTATATTTCCGCCGCCGTGTTGTTGCTCGGTGCGGAGATGAATGCCGTGATCGAACACATGTCCGCCGAGGGCAAGGACCCCGGCGAGAAGGAAATCGACGAACCGGGCCATACCTCTGAAAAACAGCATGTCTCAGGCCTAGGCCGGGACCACTCCAAGCCCCTCGCCGAGCCTGAACAATGATCCGTGACATCCTCAAAATGGGCGATGAACGCCTGCTGCGCATCGCTCCGCCGGTACCGCCGGAAATGTTCGACAGCCCCGAGTTGTGGCAACTGATTGATGACATGTTCCAGACCATGGAGCATGTGGGCGGCGTCGGCCTGGCCGCGCCGCAGATCGGCGTCGACCTGCAACTGGTGATCTTCGGTTTCGAGGCCAGCGAGCGCTACCCTGACGCGCCGCCGGTACCGCAGACCATCCTGATCAATCCACTGATCACCCCGCTAAGCCCGGTACTGGAAGAGGGCTATGAGGGTTGCCTGTCCGTCCCCGGCCTGCGCGGCGCCGTGGACCGTTACCAGCAGATTCGCTACGAAGGTTTCGACCCCAAGGGCGAGCCGATCGTACGCTTCGCCGACGGCTTCCATGCACGGGTGGTGCAGCATGAATGCGACCACCTGATTGGTCGCTTGTACCCGTCGCGGATTACCGACTTCAGCAAATTCGGGTTTATCGAGGTGATGTTCCCGGAAATGGACCCAGCCGCCGACGAATGATCTGCAGGCCCTCTGTAGGAGCGAGCTTGCTCGCGAAAAACGTCAACGATAACGCGTGCTTCCTGAATGAACGCGGTGCCTGTGAATTTTTCGCGAGTAAGCTCGCTCCTAACCACCGCTATCGGGAGCAAGCCATCCAGGTGATTGAAGTCCCATCGCGATCATCGGCTTGTTGCGCTTGTAACGCACCAGCCGCTCACTGAGCGATTGCGGCAGCACGGTGTCCTGTGAAAACCCCATACGCCGGTACAACCCTTCAAGGTCCGGATGGCACAACAGCCAGACCGTGCCGTCCACACTCGCCACTGCCTGGTGGATCAATCGCGCCGCCAGCCCCTGGCCGCGATAGGCCGGGTCAACGAACACCCCCGTCAGCCACTGCCCACCGACCACAGGTGTCAGGCACAACCCGGCCACAATCTCAGCGTCTCTGGCCACCCACAACTGCCCGCCCTTGAGCGCCTTCATCGACGAGTTGTGGTTGCGGTAAAACTTGTTCAGCAACGGCCATAGCGGCGCTGCCAGCCGTTCGATGTGCATGGTCAAACCAAATGAAAAGGGCAAGGCGCGCATTGTAACCGGTGCCGGCGGAGCACCGACAATGGCTGCGCTGATAGTACATAAAGTTATAATCAGATGAATTTTAAATATTATTAAAGAATAAGAGGGCTTGTTAGGATCGCTCCCAACCTGCACCCGCCGCCAAGGCCAAGGAAGCGCTCTTATGCTGAAAATAATTGTTGTTGCCGTTCTTTCGCTGTTCGCTGCCAACGTGCTGGCCGCCGATCCCTCCACCCTGCGCATTGGCTATCAGAAAAGCTCGGTGAGCATGGTGCTCGCCCGTGAGCACAAGCTCTTCGAAGCCGCGCTGCCCGGCACACAGGTGCAGTGGACCGAGTTCCTCGGTGGCCCGCCGCTGATCGAGGCGCTGAACGCCGGCAGCCTGGACATCGGCAATATCGGCGACATCCCGCCCATTTTCGCCCAGGCCGCCGGCATCGAGTTGCAGTACATCGCCGTCGAGCCCAATGACGGCAAGACCGAAGCCGTGCTCGTGCCCAAAGCCAGTACGATTCAGAGCGTGGCCGAACTCAAGGGCAAGCGTGTGGCCTTGCTCAAGGGGTCCAGCGCGCACAACCTGTTCCTCAAGAGCCTGCTGCGCGCCGGCTTGCAGTGGAAGGATGTGAACGTGGTGTACCTGTCGCCGTCCGACGGCCGCGCCGCCTTCGAGCAGGGCAAGGTGGACGCCTGGGTCGTGTGGGACCCGTATTACTCGGCCGCCGTTGTCGACGGTGCCGCCCGTGTGTTGGGCACCGGCGAAGGCCTCAATCCGGCCGGCAGCTTCTTCGTGACCAGCGGCGCGTTTGCCCGGCAAAACCCCCAGGCCATCGCCACCATCATCCAGACCCTCGGCAAGGCGCAGCGTCTGTCGCTGGACCAGCCCGAGGACAGCATCGCGCTGATGGCCAAGACCCTGGGCCTGCAACCGGCCGTGGTCAAAAGCTACTTCGAGCACCGCTCGCCGGCGCCGATCCGGCCGCTGCAGGGGGGCGACATCGCCACTCAGCAAGGCACCGCCGACCTGTTTTTCGCCAATGGCCTGATCCCGAAAAAGATCGAGGTGCAGCAGGTTGTGTTCAAAGGTCCATAAGCCCAGGCTGAGTTCAAAGTGTGGGAGGGGGCTTGCCTCCTCCCACATTTCTTGTTCAGCGGTGTGGCTTAGATGGCTGCCAGGGTGTCTTTCAGTGCCTGGGTTTGTGGAGCAGCCGTCTTCGCCACTACCTGCTGCTGTTGCTGCTCCTTCAAGCGCTCCGCCACTTGGCTGGCAATGGCGTCTTGCCTTTCCTGCGGCAGGGCCTGCACTTGTTCCTCGGTCATCCCCTGCTCCTTGAGCAACTGTTCGCGGATGCGTTCGGCCGGGGATTTGCTCATGTATTCGGTGAATTCAGCCCGCGCCCCCGAGGTCGGTGCTGTGGTCTGCAGCTGCACGCGAGTCTTGGCGAACGCCTCGTCGATGCGGTCGCCCGCCTTGTCCAGCTCCTTCTGCGCGGCCGGCATCGCCGTACCTGGCTGCGCACCCTGCAGGGCGCCGCTGTACAACGCGCTGGCGGCGGCATTGGCCGGGTCCATGTCGGGCCGCTTGATCTGTTGAACCGTCGAAACGGCTTGGGTGTTGGTGTTAACCAGCATGATCGTTCACCTGTGCAAATATGCGGTGTGACAGCTGGAGCAATTAGCATGCCGGGCGCAGGGTGCGCGTTTTTACTGGGGTAGAGGCCGCCGTCGCGGCAAACACTGTCCCGCCGACGGCCAACTGTTGCCGTCAGTGGGCGATATGCTCCAACGCCAGGTTACGCGTACGCGGCCCGAACCAACTGATGGTAATCATCACGATCAACATGCTGCTGGCGATAAACGCCAGCACGCCCGGCGTGCCCAGGTGCTCGAGGATAAAGCCGATCAGCAGGCTGCTGAACACCGTGGACAAGCGGCTGAACGAATAACAGAACCCAACCGCCCGCGCGCGGATATTGGTGGGGAACAACTCGCTCTGATACGAGTGATAGCTGAAGCTCAGCCAGGCATTGCAGAAGGTGATCATCACCCCGCAGAAAATCAGCCCTACCGCTGTGGTTTGCAGGGCGAACAGGCTGCCGAAGATCACCGCGCCCATGGCCGAGCCGACGATCTGCCATTTGTTTTCAAAACGGTTGGCGACCTTGACGAACAGCAACGGGCCCAGCGGGTAGGCGAGGGTGATGATAAAGGCATAGAGCAGGCTGTGGGTCACACTGACGCCCTGGCCCGACAGCAAGGCCGGCAGCCAGTTGCCAAAGCCGAAGAAACCAATCGCCTGGAACACGTGGAACACGATCAGCATCAAGGCGCGGCGACGGTAGGGCGGCTGCCAGATATCGGCGAAACGGCCGCTGCCCTGCACGCTGACAGCCTCCGGCTCCGGCGCGTCCAGAGGTTTGCCGTGATCCTTCAGGCAGCGCGCCTCCAGGTTGTCCATGATCGCGCCGGCTTCCTCGAAACGACCTTTCTGTGCCAGCCAGCGCGGTGACTCCGGCAGGCGCTTGCGCAGTTGCCAGATAAACAGCGCAAACACCGCACTGCTGAGCACCACCCAGCGCCAACCGGAGATGCCGAACGGCGCCTGGGGCACCAGCCACCACGACATCAGCGCCACCGCCGGTACCGACAGGAACTGGATGAAAAACGCAAAGGCAAACGCCGAACTGCGCATGCGCTTGGGCACCAGTTCCGACAGGTAGGCGTCAATGGTCACCAGCTCGATTCCCAGGCCAATGCCCACCAGAAAGCGCATGCAGATAATACCCACGGCCGACGTCTGGATGCCCATCAACACCGTGGCGACGGTGTACCAGATCAACGCAAAGGTGAAGATCGCCCGGCGTCCGAAACGGTCAGCGAAGGGGCTGAGCAGGCTGGCACCGAGGAACAGGCCGAGGAACGTGGCCGAGGCGAATGCGGCCTGGTCAGAGAAGCCAAACGCGCCCGCGCTGCCGGTGTGGAATATCCCGTCGCTGATCAGGCCTGGGCTGATATAGGCCGTTTGGAACAGGTCATACAGCTCGAAGAAACCGCCGATCGACAGCAATGCCACCAGGCGCCAGATGCTGGCGACTGCGGGCAGGCGGTCGATGCGCGCGCTGATGTGGGCGGCGCGGGTCGGGTTGATGCCGTCGGTGGCAGCGGCGCTGAGGTTGGGCATGGGAGAAGTTCCAGAAGCAGTGAGCTGGAATCTTAACCTGCAACTGACAGTGAGCAATTGTGCAATGTAGGGCGAAAGCCGCTGTTTTGGCGATTTATTGCGTGCGGGTTTCATCGACGACCAATAATGGCCGTCGATTGGGCTCATGCACAGTAAAACAGCGGACCTTGAGTCACGCTTTCTTAGGAGGAAGAGGCTGCCCGCACATGCTTGAAGTTCTCTACCGTAAAAGCGCCAGATGAGAAGCTCATTTGCTGCACGCGGCGACCTCTCGTTTCAGCCTCGAAGTGAAATTTTGCAGTCAGGACACCGTCCTGTAATTGCAAGACGGTGAATTCTCCCCGGCTTGCAAAATAAGTACCCTGATTACCCGCGCGCGTATCATCAAATTCCAGCCTTACCTTGTGATCGGTATCCGTTGCACCAATCGCGAAGGTCTCGCCTGAGCGAATATCCTGGTCAATGCTGATTTTGAGCAATGCGTGGTCCGTCATGATTCCGACGGTCGAATTAAAGCCGGCCTCTCCATTTAAATGAGCGACAAAGCTCGTCTGAAAGGGGACAGACCATCCGGAAACAGTTCCCGAGATTTTATCGTTTGGGCCCAGTATGTTAGTCATTTGTTTTTTCCGTATTCAAAGGGGAGCAATGGGTTGTCAGTGCCGCCCGATATGAATAAGCGAAGAGAAAAACCAGATCTACTGTCAAATCTGACAGGTATAGCGCGTTTCCGACTAACGGGTCGGCTAGTTCAATAAGTTATCGGTATCCCAAACTGTGCGAATGCATCGTCCATCGGTTGGTAGTCAAGCACACGCACTGTCTCGCTCAGGTCCAGGCGTTTGAAACGGTTATTGGAGATGCCATGGGCGATCAAGTGTTTCACGCCTTCGGCCTCAACCGAACGCTGTAATAATTGCACGGCATCGCGGGGGCTGAGCCAGGCGCTGAGGTCGCGGGCGTTGTTCAGGTCGTGGGTTTCGGGAAATTCAAACGCGCCGATGCGCACGGCGATGGTCGACAGCGGCGTCTTGGCGGCATAGTAGCCACATAGCGCCTCGCCGTAGCATTTGCTCACGCCATACAGGTTGGCGGGCATCACCGGCATGCCTGGCGTGATCTGGCGATCCACCGGGTAGCCTTCGATGGTTTGCGCGCTGCTGGCGAATACCATGCGCTGCACGCCGGCGTTCACGGCGGCTTCGAACAGGTAGGTAGTGGCGAGGATGTTGTTGGGCAGCAGTTCGTCGAACGAGGCGCTGGCATGGGGGATGCCCGCCAGGTGCACGATCACATCGATGCCTTCGAGCAGGGCTGCGAGGCTGGATTTATCACTGAGGTCAGCGTGTATGAAGCGGTGTCCAGCCAAATCGAAATCCGGCGCGATGCGGTCAGTGAGGGTGAAACGGTAGCGATCTTTCGACGCCTGGAAAAATGTCTTGCCGATTCTGCCGCAGGCGCCGGTGAGGAGTACGTTGAGTCCGTTCAAGAGGGTGTCCCTGTATTCAGTTGTGGCCGTCGAGGGCGAAGGTGTTGAAACCGGCATGTTGGCTGAGCCGCTGGTAGTAGGCGGCGATGGCCGGGTAGGGCGGACGCTCCATGGGTGTCACCTGCCAGCGGTGCACCGAGAGGCCGATCAGGATATCGGCGAGGGTGAACTCGTCGCCGGCTACGTAAGCGCCGGTCCTGGTCAACTGTTGTTCGAGGATGCCCATCTTGTCGTTCCAGACCTGCACGGCGGCGGCAATCTGTGTCGCGTCCAGCCCATCGGGATTGTTACGCACCAGCGCGGTGAATGCGTCGCCCCAGGCACGGTTGAGTTCGGTGGCCTGCCAGTCGATCCATTGTTCGACGCGGGCCCGTGGCGCGGGCTCGAAGGGCAGCAGGTCAGCGCGTTGATACAGGCCGACGAGGTATCGGCAGATGGTATTGGACTCCCATAGCACGCCGTGGTCATCGATCAAGACCGGGATTTGGGCGTTGGGGTTCAGGGCGAGGAACTCAGTGGATTGGGTGGGCTTGAAGCCGATGCCCCAGTCCTCGCGCACATAGTCGATGCCCAGTTCCTGGCAGGTCCAGAGTACTTTTCGCACGTTTATGGAAGAGGTGCGACCCAAGATTTTCAGTGAGTGTCCCATGGTGCTTCCCTGGCTTGGAGAGTGGTTAATCTAGCAGGGGCCAAGTGGGCACGGTTAAAAAATGTGGGAGGGGCGGTGC
>NZ_CVTX01000005.1:0-9773 GCF_900005715.1 Pseudomonas sp. 34 E 7 | reverse complement strand
GCCGTATGGCGCGCTGACGGCGACGTTTCATACCGGGTTGGGCTGCCTGCTTGGGCCTTCGTTGATGTACTTCATTGTGCGGGGGTTGGTCGGTTAGTTTTGGAGATGGTGGTGTTTGGTCGGGCGCCATCGGGGGCAAGCCCCCTCCCACATGTTGACCGCATTCTCATGTTGGAACTCGGTCAACTGTGGGAGGGGGCTTGCCCCCGATAGCGATCTCAAGCCTGGCGATTGGCATACATCCGACACTCCGCCAACAACGCCAGCAAGTTCGGATCGCGCTCCTTGGCCTTCAGGAACACCACGCCGATATGCTGCTGCAACCGATACCTGGGCTGCAGCGGTATCAGCTTCACGCGGTTCTCGTACACCGCCGCGATCCGCCCCGGCAACAGCGCATAACCCACCCCCGAGCTGACCATGCTCAGCAGCGTGAAGATGTCATTGACCTGCATCGCCACCTTGGGCTCGAACCCCGCCTGCTTGAATACCCGGTTGCCATCCTGATGGGTGGCGAAGCCCTGGGTGAGGGTGATGAAGGTGGCGTCGCGCACGTCGGCCAGGTCAATTTCCTGCTCGCGGTCGAACGGTGATTCGGCCGGAGTGGCGAGGAAAATGTCGTCGGTAAACAGCGCGATCTGTTCGCAGTCGGGGTCGTTGGCGTGCTCATCCAGGGAGATAAGGATCGCGTCCACCTCCATGTTCTTGAGCTTGTAGAGCAGGTCGAAGTTGGAGCCCAGAATCAGGTCGATGTTGAGTTCGCTGCGGCGGATTTTCAGGCCCATGATCAGTTGCGGCACGGTCTTGACCGTCAGCGAGTACAGCGAGCCGAGCTTGAAGCGTTCGGCGGAGAAACCTGCGGCCTCGCGGGTCAGGCGCACGCTGTCGACCACGTCGGCCACCAGCTTCTGCGCGCGCTCTTCGAGTACGTAGGCGCTTTCCAGCGGCGTCAGGTTGCGGCCCTCGTGTTTGAACAGCGGGCAGCGCAGGGCATTTTCCAGCGAATGAATGGCGCGGTGCACGCTGACGTTGCTGGTCTGCAATTCGGCGGCGGCGCGGGCCAGGTTGCCGGTGCGCATGAATGCCAGGAAGATTTCCAGCTTTTTGAGGGTGAATTCTTCGTCGATCAACATGGCCGTGGCTCTGGTTCACATGCCCTCGATTGTGCCCGCAAAACGGCGCGGCGTCGTCGGAACGTCATAACGCGCTTGCACTCTGATGCGCAAGGCTGGACGCTTGTCCACGTGTGCTTGGAGTTACAGGAGGTCGGTGACAGATGTACCACGGAGAACGATTCAACGCCTGGAGCCATTTGCTCGGTGCTGTCGCGGCGTGCATGGGCGCTGTTTGGATGTTGGTGGTGGCGAGCCTGGATGGCAGCCCCTGGAAGATCGTCAGCGTGGCGATTTATGGCTTTACGCTGATCGTGCTGTACAGCGCCTCGACGGTGTACCACAGCGTGCGGGGGCGGCGAAAAGAGATCATGCAGAAGGTCGATCACTTTTCGATCTACCTGTTGATCGCCGGCAGCTACACCCCGTTTTGCCTGGTGACGCTGCACGGGCCGTGGGGCTGGACGCTGTTCGGGATTGTGTGGGGGCTGGCGGTGATCGGCATTTTGCAGGAGATCAAGCCGCGCTCCGAGGCGCGGATTCTATCCATCGTAATCTATGCGGTGATGGGCTGGATCGTGCTGGTGGCGGTCAAGCCGCTGCTCGCCGCGCTGGGCACGGCGGGGTTTATCTGGCTGGCGTCGGGCGGGGTGTTGTACACCGTCGGCATCATCTTTTTTGCCCTGGAGGACCGCCTGCGCCATTCCCATGGGATCTGGCATTTGTTTGTGATTGGCGGCAGCCTGCTGCACTTTGTGGCGATCATGCATTACGTGCTTTGAATGTGAGAGGGGACAAGCCCTAATGTCAGTCAGTTAAGGTTTTTTTGTAGGAGCGAGCTTGCTCGCGAAAAACTCACAGGCGCGCGTTCATTCAGGAAGCACGCGTTATCGTTGACGTTTTTCGCGAGCAAGCTCGCTCCTACAGGGCGGCTGAATTTTTCAACGGCCTGTTTGGGCTTGCCCCTCCCACAATGGGTGCTCTTAGAGACGTGCCAATAGTTCACAGGCGCGACTGCCGAAAATCTCCAGCAGCTTGGCCAGCATATGCGGCGGTGGCTCGTTGGCGCGGGTCAGGGCGTAGAGGGTGATGGGCAGCGGTGGGGTGAGCGTGCGGATCTGCGTGGTGGCCGTTGAGGCACCCAGCGCGGTGAACGGATCGATCACGGTCAGGCCCGCGCCGGATTCGACCATCGCACGCGCCAGGGAATAGGTTTGCACCGAGATCGTCACCCGTGGCGGCGGGTCGATATTTTCCAGGTAGCTGCCCAGCTTCGCCGCCAGCGGGTCGGCGCTGGACAGGCCGATCAACGGCGCCCCGGCCAGCTCGGCCAACGGCAAGGGCTGATGCCGTTCGGCATCCGGCCAATAGCCCTTGGACGCCAGCGCCACCAGTACACCGTTGGCCAGCACTTGGGTAGTCAGCCCAGGATGGCCGGAGAAGTTGAGCGTCAGCGCCAGGTCGATCTCGCGCATCAACAGCTTTTGCACCAACTCGCGGCTATGGTCGCTGGACAGTTCGCAGGCCATGTCCGGGTAATCGCGCGTCCATTCCAGAATTGCCGGTGGCAGCAGGGACAGGGCCAGCGCCGGGATTGCGCCGATCCGTATGCTTTGTCCCGGCATGTGGCGCAAACTCTTGGCCAGGCGCCGCACGCCTTGCAGGCTTGCGGTGACTTTCTCGACTTCACTCTCCAGCGCCAGCGCTTCCGGCGTGGGCTGCAATTTGCCGCGTACGCGCAGGAACAGCGCAAAGCCCAACTGCAATTCGGCGTGCTGCAACACCTTGGTCACCGCCGGTTGCGAGACATGCAGCAACTGCGCGGCGGCGCTGATGGAGCCGGTCTGGCGGATGGCCTGGAAGATTTCGATATGACGCAAGCGCATGGAAAGTCCATAACCTTTGTTTATAGGTGACCCATCTTTATTCATTGTCGGTGGCCTGTCACCTGCCCCTAGTCTTGAGGCCTCTTGATTCAGCGGCGGGCGGCGGGAATGGTGCACATCATTGGGGGTGGGGTGATTGGTCTGGCGAGCGCGTATGCGCTGGTGCGTGCGGGCCACGAGGTGACGGTGATCGACGCGCGCGAGACCCTGGGCAGTGAAACCAGCTTTGCCAATGGCGGGCAGTTGTCCTATCGCTACGTGGCGCCGCTGGCCGATGCCGGCGTGCCGCTTCAGGCCATCGGTTGGCTGTTGCGCGGTGACTCGCCGTTAAAGCTGCGCCCACGCCTCGACCCTCAGCAATGGCGCTGGATGGCCGCGTTCCTCGGTGCATGCCGTAGCTCGGTGAACACACGCAATGCCGCCCACCTGCTGCGACTTGCCTCCCTGAGCCAGCACACGTTGCAGCAATGGCGCGAGGATGATCACCTGGACGGCTTCGACTGGCGGCGCAACGGCAAACTGGTCACCTTCCGCAACGCCAGCTCATTTGCGCATGCCCGCAGCAAGGTCACCGATATCCTTCAACAGCAGGTGCTGTCGGCCGCCGATTGCGCACGCCTGGAGCCGGCGCTGGCGGGCGGTGGTTTTGTCGGCGGGATCTACACGCCGAATGAGGAGGTGGCTGATTGTCATGCTTTCTGCCAGCGCTTGGCGGCGCGGCTTGAAGCGTCCGGGCGCTGCCGCTTTTTGCTGGGGCGCAAGGTCACCGGCATTCGCCACGCTGACGGTGCGGTGCAGGCTATCGAATTGGGCGCTGAGGTGGTGCCGGTCGAGCATCTGGTACTGGCGGCCGGTTATCGCAGCGCCGAGTTGGGTGTGCCGCTGCCGCTTTACCCGCTCAAGGGTTACAGCCTCAGTGTGCCGATTGGCGCGCAGCACCAGGCGCCGAACGTGAGCATTACCGACTACGACCGCAAGATCGTCTATGCGCGCATCGGCGAACAACTGCGGGTGGCGGCCATGGTGGATATCGTCGGCTTCGACGCCAGCCTTGAACCCAAGCGCCTGGCGCTGATGAAACGCCAGGCACTGGAGACATTTGCGCAGGCTGGCGATTACGCCCATGCGTTGGAGTGGGCGGGTATGCGCCCGGCCACCCCCACTGGCGTGCCGCTGATTGGTGCCAGTGTGTATCGCAACCTGTGGCTGAACCTGGGCCACGGCGCCCTTGGTTTTACCCTGGCCTGCGGCAGCGGCCAGTTGCTGGCTGAGTTGATCGGGCAACACGCGCCTTCCATTGATATGCAGGGCCTTGCGCCCCGCGCCGCATGAGGATGTATGGATGACCATCACCCGAATCTGCAGCAATGAGCGCCTCTCGGGCGCAGTGACCTTCAAGGACCTGGTTTTCCTCTCGGGCCAAGTGCCCGGTGATGGCCAGGACGTGGCGACACAAACCCAGGAGGTGCTGACCAGGATCGATGCGCTGCTGGCCCAGGCGGGCAGCGATAAGGATCATCTGCTCAACGCAACGATCTATTTGAAAGATATCGGCAGCGGTTTTGCACCGATGAACGAGGTGTGGTCCGCCTGGCTTTCACCGGGCATGGCGCCGACGCGCACGACCCTTCAAGCGGAACTGGCGCGGCCGAGTGTGCTGGTGGAAATCAGCGTGATTGCTGTACGTAAATAATCGAAAAACCAACGGAGAATAACAATGAAAAAAATCCTGTTGACCGGCTGCACCCTGGCGCTTTTGCTGGGCGCACAAGCCCATGCGAACCAAGCGCCGTTGGACGGCACGCTGGGCAAGATCGCTAACGCCAAGTCCATCACATTGGGCTATCGCGATGCGTCGGTGCCGTTTTCCTACGTGGGGGATAGCAGTGGCAAACCCATGGGTTATTCGGTGGAGCTGGCAGATAAGATCGTCGAGCGCATCCAGCAGAAAATCGGGGTGGGCACGCTCAATGTGAAGTACAACTTAGTGACCTCCCAAACCCGTATCCCGCTGGTGCAAAACGGCACTGTCGACCTGGAATGCGGTTCTACCGGGGTGACCGCCGAACGGCAGAAGCAGGTGGCGTTTTCCTACGGGTTTATCTACGTGAAGGGGCAATTGCTGACGGCCAGGGACAGTGGTATCCAAGGCTTTGCGGATCTTGCGGGCAAGAACGTGGTGACCACCGCGGGTACCACCAACGAGCGTTTCCTCAAAAGCTACAACGCCGAGCACAAGGCCAATATGTTCGTGATCAGCGCCAAGGACCATGGCGAAGCCTTCAAGATGCTTGAGACCGGCCGTGCAGCGGCGTTCTATATGGATGACGCGTTGCTTTACGGCGAGCGCGCCAAGGCCAAGGATCCGCACAATTGGGTGGTGGTGGGGGAGGAGCAGTCGCGGGAAATCTACAGCTGCATGGTGCGCAAGGACGACCCGCAGTTTCTTGCGGTGGTCAACGAGACACTTGGCGACCTTTATCGCAGTGGGGAGATCAACGGGATTTACCGGCGCTGGTTTGAGTCACCCATTCCGCCCAAGGGCCTGAACCTGGAATTCCCGATGACCAGTGAGTTGAAAGCGATTATCGCCAAGCCGGTCAGCGACCCGGTGGAGTAAGAAGTGCTACCCAAGATCGTTCCCACGCTCCGCGTGGGAATGCATCCTTGGACGCTCCGCGTCCGCTTCTAAAGTCGTAACGCAGAGCGTTAAAGGCGGCATTCCCACGCAGAGCGTGGGAACGATCACTGGGAGTGTTAGAAGTCGCCCCACAGTTGCTGAGCCACGGCCAGCGCCACCACCGGGGCGGTTTCAGTGCGCAGAACCCGTGGGCCGAGGCGGGCGGCGTGGAAGCCGGCGCCTTGGGCGGTGTCGACTTCGCCGTCGGTCAAACCGCCTTCAGGGCCGATCAGAAAGGCCAGGTTTGAAGGCTTGGCATGGCTGACCATCGGCTCGGCCACCGGGTGCAGCACCAGCTTCAAATCCGCCTCGGTCTGTTTCAACCAGTCCGCCAGCAACAGCGGCGGGTGAATCACCGGCACCGTTGAACGCCCGCATTGCTCACAGGCGCTGATCGCCACCTGGCGCCAGTGCAGCAGGCGTTTGTCGGCGCGTTCGTCCTTGAGGCGCACTTCGCAGCGCTCGCTGAAAATCGGGGTGATGGCGTTGACGCCCAGTTCGGTGGCTTTCTGGATCGCCCAATCCATGCGTTCGCCTCGGGAAAGGCCTTGCCCCAGGTGGATGTGCAGCGGCGATTCGGCCTGGCCGTTGAAGCGTTGCGTCAGTTGCACGGTGACGCGTTTTTTACCGACTTCCAGCAGGCTGCCGAGAAACTCCTGGCCGGAGCCGTCGAACAGTTGCACGGCGTCGCCTTCGACCATGCGCAACACACGGCTGATGTAATGCGCCTGGGCTTCGGGCAGCTCAAGGTCGCCGAGGCTCAGCGGGGTGTCGGTGAAAAAGCGGGACAGTCTCATGTCTGTTCTCTGGAAAAATTATGCATACACACGTTCTGTCTTTCTGTAGGAGCGAGCTTGCTCGCGAAAAACGTATACCCGACGCCGTAATGTGCCTGGAATACCTTCGCGAGCAAGCTCGCTCCTACAGGGATTTTGGACACTATCCCGGATCACGGAAACTTGGGTGAAAATCCTTCGGCACGGCAACGCTGACCTTGCTGTTGGTGGCGATATCGATGCCTTCACTCGCAACCTCGGCAAGGAAATCAATCTGTTCCGGCGTAATCACATACGGCGGCAGGAAATACACCACGCTGCCCAGCGGTCGCAACAACGCGCCACGCTCCAGGGCATGCTCGAACACCTTCAGGCCTCGGCGTTCCTGCCAGGGGTAGGGGGTCTTCGTCGCTTTGTCCTGCACCATCTCGATGGCCAGCACCATGCCGGTCTGGCGCACTTCCGACACGTGCGGGTGGTCCACCAGATGGGCCGTGGCGCTGCCCATGCGCTGGGCCAGGGCCTTGTTGTTTTCGATCACGTTGTCTTCTTCGAAGATATCCAGGGTCGCCAACGCTGCCGCGCACGCCAGCGGGTTGCCGGTGTAGCTGTGGGAGTGCAGGAAGGCGCGCAGGGTCGGGTAGTCGTCGTAGAAGGCGTCGTACACGTCATCGGTGGTGACCACGGCGGCCAGCGGCAGGTAGCCGCCGGTCAGGGCCTTGGACAGGCACAGGAAGTCCGGGCGGATGCCGGCCTGTTCGCAGGCGAACATGCTGCCGGTGCGGCCAAAGCCCACGGCGATTTCGTCGTGGATCAGGTGCACGCCATAACGGTCGCAGGCTTCGCGCAGCAGTTTGAGGTACACCGGGTGATACATGCGCATGCCACCGGCGCCCTGGATCAACGGCTCGACGATCACGGCAGCGACGCTGTCGTGGTGTTCGGCCAGGGTCTGTTCCATCGCCAGGAACATCGTGCGCGAGTGTTCTTCCCAGCTCATGCCCTCGGGGCGCAGGTAGCAGTCGGGGCTCGGCACCTTGAGGGTGTCGAGCAGCAGCGCCTTGTAGGTTTCGGTGAACAGCGGCACGTCACCCACCGACATCGCGGCGATGGTTTCGCCGTGGTAGCTGTTGGTCAGGGTGACGAAGCGCTTTTTGTTCGGCAGGCCACGGTTGAGCCAGTAGTGGAAGCTCATCTTCAGCGCGACTTCGATGCACGACGAGCCATTGTCGGCGTAGAAGCAGCGGGTCAGGCCTGCGGGCGTCATGGCCACCAGGCGTTCGGACAGCTCGATCACCGGCTGGTGGCTGAAACCGGCGAGGATCACATGCTCCAGCTGGTCGACCTGGTCCTTGATGCGCTGGTTGATGCGCGGGTTGGCGTGGCCGAACACGTTGACCCACCAGGAACTGACGGCATCGAGGTAGCGCTTGCCTTCGAAGTCTTCCAGCCATACGCCTTCACCGCGCTTGATCGGCACAACGGGCAGTTGCTGGTGGTCTTTCATCTGGGTGCAGGGATGCCACAGCACCGCGAGGTCGCGTTGCATCCACTGGTTATTCAAGCCCATCGGTCATCTCCTCGAAGCGGTCCTGCAACCTGCGCAGGCGAAACAATCGCGCAAGCCTATGCAATGGTGGCGTGGGTCACAAGCCATTGTGGGGAAATTCGCGGTAAATGCAGGACGGTCTGTCACGTTTGTTGGGAATAGTCTTAATCCCTTGTTAATTTATGATGCATAGCCTTCAGATCGTATTTCTCGATATTTCAAAGCGAAATTTTCCGCTTTAATTCGATAGGTAAAACGCTAGTCTTGGGCACAGTTCTTACGGGATTAAGTACATGCAGCTACGCAACTCACCGGCCCGCTATGGCTGGGTCAGCATGGTTTTGCACTGGGGCGTGGCCCTGGTGGTGTTTGGAATGTTCGCCCTGGGCCTGTGGATGGTCGGCCTCGATTACTACAGCGCCTGGCGCAAAGACGCGCCGGACCTGCACAAGAGCATTGGCATCACGCTGTTCGCCATCATGCTGGTACGCATTGTCTGGCGCCTGGTCAGCCCGCCGCCGCCGCCGTTGGCCAGCTACAGTCGCCTGACCCGCATCGGCGCCGCGTTTGGTCACGCGTTCCTGTATCTCGGGTTGTTTGCCGTGATGATTGCCGGTTACCTGATTTCCACCGCAGACGGTGTCGGTATTCCGGTGTTTGGCCTGTTTGAAATTCCTGCCGTGGTTTCCGGTCTACCGGACCAGGCAGATACCGCCGGCTGGGTGCATTTGTACCTGGCCTGGGTGCTGGTGGTGTTCGCCGGCTTGCACGGCGTGGCGGCACTGAAACACCATTTTATCGATCGTGATGCGACCCTGACGCGAATGCTGGGGCGCAAAGCCTGATGTTCAACCTCGACTCACAAGGAATAGAAAACATGTTGAAGAAGACACTCGCCGCTTTGGCAATCGGTACCGCCCTGCTGTCCGCCGGCCAGGTAATGGCTGCTGACTACAAGATCGACAAGGAAGGCCAGCACGCCTTCATCGATTGGAAAATCAGCCACCTGGGCTACAGCTACATTTACGGTACCTTCAAGGACTGGGATGGCACTTTCAGCTGGGACGCAGCCAAGCCTGAAGCCAGCAAAATCGCCGTCGACGTGAAAACCGCCAGCCTGTGGTCCAACCACGCTGAACGTGACAAGCACATCGCCAGCAAAGACTTCATCGACGTGGCCAAGTTTGCCGACGCCAAGTTCGTGTCCACCGCCGTTAAACCCACCGGCGAAAAGACCGCTGACGTGACCGGCGACCTGACCTTCCACGGCGTGACCAAGCCGGTGACCTTCAAGGCCACCTTCAACGGTGAAGGCAAGGATCCATGGGGCGGCGAACGTGCCGGCTTCAACGCCAAGACCACGATCGACCTGAACGACTTCGGCGTGAAAGGCCCAGGCCCGACTTCGCAGACTGTCGACCTGGACATCACGCTGGAAGGCGTGAAGCAGAAGTAATGCTTGGTATGTAGGAGCGAGCTTGCTCGCGAAAACGTCAACGATGACGCGTGAAACCTGGATGTACGCGGTGTCTGTGAGTTCTTCGCGAGCAAGCTCGCTCCTACAGTTTAAAAGCAAAAAAAATGCCCCGTCTCGAAAGAGGCGGGGCATTTTTTATGGCGCTTTGAAACTCAGCGGTTGCGGGTCAGCAGCGCTGGTTTTTCACCACGAGGACGGCCAGGCAATTGATCCAATTGCTCGGGTGTCGGGAAGCGATCCGCTTTCGACTCCTTGTGGATAATCTTCGGCGCCGGGCCGCCGCGCGGGTTTTG
>NZ_CVTX01000105.1:0-53796 GCF_900005715.1 Pseudomonas sp. 34 E 7 | reverse complement strand
TGGCGGGCAGTTTGGGCGGCCAGGGGTGCTGATCATCGAGTTCGACGGCCACCAGCAAGGCTCCATCGCTTTGCATCTCGCTGACGCCGCCGCTGACGTGATGCAACTGTTCGGGGGCGGCATCGTTGACCCCAAGCCGTTCGCTGCTGGGCATCAGGCGTTCGCGCAGTTGGGCGTAGCCGGGCAGGTTGAGGTCCAGGCGCAATGCCGCACGTCCGATTTTCCAGCGCCACAGGCAGAACAGGGCAAGGACCGCTCGGGGCAACAGGCCGTAGACCAGCAGCACGCCCACCAGCCAGGCGGCCCAGGCTTGGCGGGCGCTTTCGATATTCAGGGCGGAGTCGCCGCTGGCGCGGATCATGTCGACGGTCGGCACGTTGAAACCGAGCAAAGCGGGCAGGGTGCCGAGGGCCTGGGTGACAGCGATGAAGGTGTCGGCACCGAGGATGGTGGTTTCCCACACAAAGCCGTAACGCCGGGTGGCGAGCAGCATCAGCAACATCAGCATGGCGCTGAGCAACGCCAGTGACCACAGGCTGTTGACCAGGACGCCGACGGCCCAGCGATTGAGCTTCTGGCGCTGTAGCAACAGCAGCAGCGCCGGCGCCAGTTGTGCGGCCTTGGCGTCGCGGGCGAGTTTTTCACTGAGCCACAGCCACAGGCGACCGAGGCTGGCGCTGTGTTCGCCGGCAAACACCAGGCCCAGGGCCCAGCTGAGCAGCAGGATCAGGTTCAGGCCGAGCAGGCTGCCCAGGGCCCAGAACACATTCACTGGGGTCAGGCCATTGCCCAAGGCGGCAAACGCCAGGCCGGCGCCGCTGATAATCGCGACGATCGCCAACAGCACCAGGGCCAGGCGTGCGCCTTGCAGCCAGCGTGTGAGGGCGCCGGTCAGGCCATCGCGTTCGGCCAGGTGCAGCGCGCGATGCACGATGCGCGTCGGCAGGTCGCCACCGGCCGTGCGGGCCAGGCGGTTGGCTTCGAGATCTTCCAGAGGGCCTGCGTGTTCTTCGCGCAGGCGCACGGTTTCGGTCAGCCAGAGGTTGTGCAGCGGGTTTAGTGCAGTCACGCGCCATCCTGTTGTGTTCGTGAGGTTGGAGCATAACTGCTGACTCGCAGCTCTGGTATTCTCGTGACCATGAAAAAAACTCTCCCTTTAAGCCTGATCGCAGCCCTCGGTGAAAACCGCGTGATCGGCGTCGACAACAGCATGCCCTGGCATTTGCCGGGGGATTTCAAGTATTTCAAGGCCACCACCCTGGGCAAGCCGATCATCATGGGGCGCAAGACCTGGGATTCCCTGGGCCGACCGTTGCCGGGGCGGCTGAACATTGTGGTCAGTCGTCAGACCGACCTGGTGCTCGAAGGTGCGCAAGTGTTTGCGTCACTGGAGGCGGCGATAGCGCGCGCGGAGGAATGGGCCAAGGCCCAGGGCGCGGACGAGCTGATGCTGATCGGCGGCGCGCAGTTGTATGCCCAGGGGCTGGAGCAGGCGGATCGCCTGTATCTGACGCGGGTGGCGTTGAGCCCTGAAGGGGATGCGTGGTTTCCGGCGTTTGATGCGAACCAGTGGAAGCTGGTGTCGAATGTGGAGAACCCGGCCGAAGGGGATAAACCGGCTTACAACTTTGAAGTCTGGGAGAAAGCTTAAAAGCATCGGGGGCAATCCCCCTCCCACATTGGACCGCATTCTTCTGTTGGAACTCGGTCAACTGTGGGAGGGGGCTTGCCCCCGATAGCGCTCTATCAGACCTGCGCTAACTCAGCATGCTCATCGGCATCGAGCAACGCCTTGTCCGTCTGCCCCATGATCTGGCTGGTAATCGCCCCCGCCGTCATCGAGCCATTCACGTTCAGCGCCGTACGGCCCATGTCGATCAGCGGCTCCACGGAAATCAGCAGCGCCACCAGTGACACCGGCAAGCCCATGGCCGGCAGCACGATCAATGCCGCGAAGGTCGCACCACCGCCCACGCCCGCCACACCGGCCGAGCTCAGGGTCACAATCGCCACCAGCGTCGCGATCCACAGCGGGTCCAGCGGGTTGATGCCGACGGTCGGCGCGACCATCACCGCCAACATCGCCGGATAGAGCCCTGCACAGCCGTTCTGGCCGATGGTTGCCCCAAACGAAGCGGCGAAACCGGCAATGGACTGCGGGATACCCAGGCGGCGTGTCTGCGCTTCAATACTCAAGGGGATCGAGGCGGCGCTGGAGCGGCTGGTGAAGGCAAAGGTCAGTACCGGCCACACCTTGCGGAAAAAGCGCAGCGGATTGACCCCGGCCAGCGACAGCAACAGGCCATGCACCACAAACATCAGGCCCAGGGCCAGGTACGACACCACGACAAAGCTGCCGAGCTTGATGATGTCCTGCAGGTTGGAGCTGGCGACCACCTTGGTCATCAGCGCCAGAACACCGTACGGGGTCAGCTTCATGACCAGGCGCACCAGGCGCATCACCCAGGCTTGCAGGGTGTCGATGGCGTTGAGCACCTTCTGGCCTTTTTCCACGTCGTCCTTGAGCAGTTGCAGCGCGGCAACCCCCAGGAACGCGGCGAAAATCACCACGCTGATGATCGACGTCGGCTTGGCCCGGGCCAGGTCGGCGAACGGGTTGGCCGGCACGAACGACAGCAGCAATTGCGGGATATTCAGGTCGGCGACCTTGCCCGCGTAATCGTTCTGGATCACTTGCAGGCGCGCCATTTCCTGGGTACCGGCGACCAGCCCTTCGGCGGTGAGGCCGAACAGGTTGGTCAGGCCGATACCGATCAGCGCCGCGATCGCGGTGGTGAACAGCAAAGTGCCGATGGTCAGGAAGCTGATCTTGCCCAGGGACGAGGCGTTGTGCAGGCGCGCCACGGCACTGAGGATCGAGGCGAACACCAGCGGGATCACGATCATTTGCAGCAGTTGCACATAGCCGTTGCCGACCAGGTCGAACCAGCCGATGGAGGCCTTGAGTACCGGGTGACCGGCCCCGTAGATGGCGTGCAGCACCACACCGAACACCACGCCAAGCACCAGGGCGAACAGGACCTTCTTGGCCAGGCTCCAGTTCGTACGGCCGGTTTGTGCCAGGCCCAGCAGCAGGGCCACGAACACCAGTAAGTTGAGAATCAGGGGAAGATTCATTGAAGCTCCGTTGAGAAGGCAGCCAATCGCGTGAGCCTGCGATTGCGAACCGGGAAGCCTAACAGCTTGAAATATATTGATTTAATACCGATATGGAATGGTGACTGTCGTTTTTGGAATAAGCGCTTGACGCTCTGGCGTACGACCGTGGCGGGATCAGGATGCACACGGTCGGGCTCGACACGGGAACTGTCACAGGGATTTGTTAGCGTCGATGTTTTTCACTCAGGAAGAAACGCTTATGAAGCTCGCGCCGAAATTGCTTGCCGCCGCGCTTTGCCTCGGACTCGCCAGCCAGGTATTCGCCGCCACCGAGTTGAAACACTGGCCGGCGCCTGCCGCCAAACAGTTGAACGAGATGATCGCCGCCAACGCCAACAAGGGTAACTTCGCGGTGTTCGACATGGACAACACCAGCTACCGCTACGACCTTGAAGAGTCCTTGCTGCCGTACATGGAAAACAAGGGCCTGATCACCCGCGACAGCCTTGATCCGTCGCTCAAGCTGATGCCGTTCAAAGACACCGCCGACCATAAGGAAAGCCTGTTCAGTTACTACTATCGCCTCTGCGAAGTGGACGACATGGTGTGCTACCCGTGGGTGGCCCAGGTGTTTTCCGGGTTTACGCTCAAGGAACTCAAGGTCCAGGTCGACGAGTTGATGGCCTCCGGCAAACCCGTTCCCGTCAGCTATTTCGAAGGCGATACGGTGAAAAAGTCCGAGGTGCAGCCACCGAAAGTCTTCACCGGCCAGGCCGAGCTGTACAACAAGCTGATGGAAAACGGCATCGAGGTGTACGTGATGACCGCCGCCTCCGAGGAACTGGTGCGCATGGTCGCCGCCGATCCGAAGTACGGCTACAACGTCAAACCCGAGAATGTGATCGGCGTGACCACCCTGCTCAAGGACCGCAACACAGGCGAACTGACCACCGCGCGCAAACAGATTGCCGCCGGCAAGTATGACGAGAAGGCCAACCTCGGCCTGGAGCTGACGCCTTACCTGTGGACTCCGGCCACCTGGATGGCCGGCAAGCACGCGGCGATCCTCACCTATATCGACGAATGGAAAAAACCGGTGATCGTCGGCGGCGACACGCCAACCAGCGATGGCTACATGCTGTTTCATGACGTGGATGTGGCCAAGGGCGGCATTCACTTGTGGATCAACCGCAAGGACAAATACATGACCCAGCTTAATGGCATGATCGCCAAGCATGCGGCGGCGCAGGCCAAGGAAGGGTTGCCGGTGACGGCGGACAAGAACTGGGTGATCGTCAAGCCGGAAGACATTCAGTAACAGGCTGGGCGCAGTAAAAAATGTGGGAGGGGCTTGCGCTAATAACGCTCTTTGTAGGAGCGAGGGGGGCGCCTAGCTCTTGCTCGCGAAAAACTCACAGGCACCGCGTTCATTCAGGAAGCGCGCGTTATCGTTGACGTTTTTCGCGAGCAAGCTCGCTCCTACAGACGGCGGTTTACGCCCTTTCCTGATTTTTCAGGCAATTCAGTGCTGGGTATTTAAAAAGTACCTATAAAATCAATGCCTCGAGCGTGAAGTGTTCAATAATTTGCAGGCATCAAGTACTCTTTGATAAGCGTATTCTACTGCGTCGGCGTTATATTGGTCCGCACCTGCCAGTTGATTGAATAATAAAGGCGTGAAGTTTTTTTGATCGTTATACGAAAACACCGTATAGGCTTCGTTAAGCGAGTGGCCTCCGCTGAAGGTGAGATAGGCCGCCGTCAGGGTTTTCGCATGCTCCATGGAAAATACCTTGCCTTCCTCGATCAGACTTTTAAATAAGTAGTTCAACACGTTGGTGCTGCCGGACATGCCGGTGCCTATTGCACGCTCAGCGTGCAGCGCGGCTCGATTGTGTGGAGTTATTTTCTGTGTGGTAAGTTGGTAGCAGTCAATCGGCCTGATGCCCTTGGTGCCCTGCAGGCGGGTCGGTTGCTGTGGTGCTGACTGGTAAGGTAGCAATAGCCCGTATCGATCGCTGCGAAAGTTGCTGTTTTCAAGAGATTCAATCCGCTCTCGCTGGTTCTCGATGACATCGATATAGTGCTGCGTTGCCACCTCCGCCAGTGGCCGTAAATTGGGGGCCACCAACATATATTTCACTGCCAGCGACAAGGTCAATGGAATCGCATAAGGGTCGCGACTTTGCAGCATGGCGGTAAATTTTTGCGTATCGAAGGCTCGCAGGAATTCTTGAGTTTCCTTGATCTGTTCGCGCCATCCGGGTGGGTCGTCGCGCATCCTCTGATGGATTTCCGCGCACAGCGCGATTTGCATGGCAGGTGGATAACTATTGAAGTCCGTTAGAAGTTTTTGCGTCAGCAATTCGTTGATGTGGTGCGATTGTGCCGTGGGATTATTAATTACATATTCTGAAAACGCAGTGTCGAAAAGCCGTCCATAGTAATTGTCATTGCGTTTGGTAATATAAAATTCCTTTTCCAGGGTATTTGATATCTCCTCTATTCTCGACAGCAACGCCTGGTTTTTTTCCGGTTCGAATGACAGGTCGCGCTGAAGCTGCGTTATAAGGTTTTGCGTAATGTCTCTTGAACTCCTGTTATCCAGCCAGCTTACTTTAAGGTGCTCGATGATGGGCGTTTTGATCGAGGTATCCAGTTCCGACTCTGCAATCGCAAGGGTCAACGCCAACAGCACTTCCTTGGGCGTCCTTATCAGCTCTTGCGCAGGCTGTGGGCGCTGAGTCAGTGGCGCAGTGATTGAATTGGAGATGTCTGTAAAGTTGCTGTTGGACAAGTGCCTGGGTTGAACTTTAGTGATCATGCCTCGGCTGTCCACCGTGACCATTTCCCTCATCCGAAACGCAGTTTCAGGGCTTATGGTTTTGCCGAGCAAGGTGTTGGCCATTTCGTCAGGACGTAAACGCCTGGTGCTTTTTTCAGAGCGCTGAGGTGCAGAGGGGGCGTAGTCCTGGGCCCGAAATTCTGCTGGAGGAACGCCGTCCGATATTTTCATCGCACACCCTTTGGTTAATCGATCGTCTCGCTTGGTGGGCGATTCGGTAAAAGGGTTCCAGATGGCAGTGCAAGGGACGCGGCGCGTCAGGCAGGGTAAAAAAATGCCCCGTGGGTACGGGGCATTTTTCAGGGGCAGCGATAGAGCGAAGGCAGATTAGACTTACAGCCCATCCAGCATCGCCTTGTTACGCACGGCGCCCTTGTCGGCGCTGGTCGCCAGCAGTGCATACGCCTTTAACGCGGTGGTCACCTTGCGTGGACGTTTCTCCACCGGTTTCCAGCCCTTCTTGTCCTGCTCGACCCGGCGCGCCGCCAGTTCTTCATCGCTGACCAACAGGTTGATCGAGCGGTTCGGGATGTCGATCAGCACCTTGTCGCCATCCTGCACCAGGCCAATCGCGCCACCGGCAGCGGCTTCCGGCGAAGCGTGGCCGATGGACAGGCCCGAAGTACCGCCGGAGAAACGGCCGTCGGTCAGCAACGCGCAGGCTTTGCCCAGGCCTTTGGATTTCAGGTAGGACGTGGGGTAGAGCATCTCCTGCATACCCGGGCCGCCTTTGGGGCCTTCGTAGCGGATGATCACGATGTCGCCTTCTTTCACTTCGTCGGCGAGGATGCCGCGTACCGAGCTGTCCTGGCTTTCGTAGATCTTGGCGCGGCCTTCGAACACGTGGATGGACTCATCCACACCGGCCGTTTTCACCACGCAACCGTCGAGGGCGATGTTGCCGTACAGCACGGCCAGGCCGCCTTCTTGCGAGTAGGCGTGCTCGACACTGCGGATGCAGCCGTTTTCACGGTCGTCGTCCAGGGTGTCCCAACGGGTCGACTGGCTGAACGCGGTCTGGGTCGGGATGCCCGCCGGGCCGGCCTTGAAGAAGTGATGCACCGCTTCGTCGTCAGTCTGGGTGATGTCCCACTTGGCAATGCCTTCGGCCAGGGATTTGCTGTGCACGGTCGGCAGGTCAGTGTGCAACAGGCCGCCACGGGCCAGGGAGCCGAGGATCGAGAAGATCCCGCCGGCGCGGTGCACGTCTTCCATGTGGTACTTCTGGATGTTCGGCGCGACCTTGCACAGCTGCGGCACGTGGCGTGACAGGCGGTCGATGTCGCGCAGGTCGAAGTCGATCTCGGCTTCCTGGGCGGCGGCCAGCAAATGCAGGATGGTGTTGGTGGAACCGCCCATGGCGATGTCCAGGGTCATGGCGTTCTCGAACGCCTTGAAGTTGGCGATATTGCGCGGCAGTACCGACTCATCATTCTCGGTGTAGTAACGCTTGCACAGCTCGACGATGGTGCGGCCGGCCTGCAGGAACAGCTGCTCGCGGTCGCTGTGGGTGGCCAGTGTGGAACCGTTGCCCGGCAAGGCCAGGCCCAGGGCTTCCACCAGGCAGTTCATCGAGTTGGCGGTGAACATGCCGGAGCACGAACCGCAGGTCGGGCAGGCGCTGCGCTCGTATTCGGCGACTTTCTCGTCAGACGCGCTGGAATCGGCGGCGATGACCATGGCGTCGACCAGGTCCAGGCCATGGGAGGCAAGCTTGGTCTTGCCGGCTTCCATCGGGCCGCCGGAGACGAAGATAACCGGGATGTTCAGGCGCAGGGCGGCCATCAGCATGCCGGGGGTGATCTTGTCGCAGTTGGAGATGCACACAATGGCGTCGGCGCAGTGGGCGTTGACCATGTACTCCACGGAGTCGGCGATGATCTCGCGGCTCGGCAGCGAATACAGCATGCCGTCATGGCCCATGGCAATGCCGTCATCCACGGCGATGGTATTGAATTCCTTGGCCACGCCACCGGCGCGTTCGATCTCGCGGGCGACCAGTTGACCCAGGTCCTTGAGGTGGACGTGGCCGGGTACGAACTGGGTAAACGAGTTGGCAATCGCGATGATCGGCTTCTTGAAGTCGTCATCTTTCATCCCCGTGGCACGCCACAATGCGCGCGCGCCGGCCATGTTGCGGCCGTGGGTGGATGTTTTCGAGCGGTAATCAGGCATTGGAGCACTCCGGGCGGCTAATCGGTATCAAAGGGGAGTGAGCTTCTATTGACGTCTGGAACACTCAGAAAATGGCCGTGTGTCCGGAAGTTGCCACTCGCGTCGCGGGATCGCCGCGTGCTTGGGCCTCGAGCTCATAAACCCGCCGGGGGATGACTGGCGATGAATAGGGCCGATTCTACACCGCTGGCGGCTGGAGGGAATGGCCGTCTACCTGTAGGAGCGAGCTTGCTCGCGAAGATCGTCAACGATAACGCAGCGCTATCAGGTAGCCGGTGGCGTCTATTTGTTTTTCGCGAGCAAGCTCGCTCCTACAAGGACGGACATATCCAGAACAATTGTTTGAGGGCTGATTGGCGCTTCAGCTCCTACGGTTTCTCTTCCAATCACAGAAGAGGACGAAGGAATGTCCACTCAGCAAAATGCTTATCGGCTGCGCAAGGGGCGCTATTCAGAGTCGGGCCGTATCTACTTGCTAACGGCTGTCACCCATCAACGGCAACGCATTTTTCAAGACTGGCTTATCGGTCGCTTGCTGGTCCGCGAATTTAGAAAGGCTCAGGAAGATGGAGATGCAACGTCACTGGCCTGGGTGGTCATGCCCGACCATTTCCACTGGCTGGTGGAATTGCACAACGGCGATTTGCCCAGGCTCATGCAGCGAACCAAATCGCGAAGTGCCCGTGCAGTCAATAAGGCAAGACAGTCCTTCGGAGTGCTTTGGCAAAAAGGCTATTTCGACAGGGCGCTGCGTCGTGAGGAGGACTTGAAGGCAATGGCTCGCTACATTGTCGCAAACCCACTGCGCGCAGGCTTGGTCGAGCACATTGGCCAATACCCGCTATGGGACGCCATCTGGCTATAAGGCACCTTCCCCTGTAGGAGCGAGCTTGCTCGCGAAGAACGTCAACGATAACGCAGCGCTATCAGGTAGCCCGTGGCGTCTATTCGTTCTTCGCGAGCAAGCTCGCTCCTACAAGGGGAAGGCGTCAGCGACGGATCCTGGCATTCGTCAACCAACCCCACAGGCTCAAAACAATGAAGCTGACAGCAATGGTCATCAGTAAATGGGCACCGGTTTGCGCGAGGGCGGCGCTGCTGACGGCGGCGGTGAGGAACATGATGCTGTTACCCGCTGATGCCGCCGTCCCCGCGCTGCTTGAAAACAGCAACATTGCCGCCGAAATGGCGGCCGGGCGCACCAAGGTCACGGCCAGGGCGCTGATCAGCATCGGTATCAGCAGGGTCACGCTGGTGATGGCTTGCAGGCTGACGATCAGCGTCAACAACACACCGGCGCCGAGCAACAAGCCGAGGCCGATATTGATCTGCCGTGACAGCGGGATGCGTTTCTGCAGGTAGGAAGCCACCAGGCCACCCAGCAGATAGGCGACGCCGTACACCATTAACACGAGCGCGTACTCGTATTCAGAGAGTTTCAGCGCATCCATGAAGATCAGCGGTGTCACACTGATCAAGGCGAAGTAGCAGGCGAACACCAACGCTGCAATCCACCAGTAGCGCAGGAAATCGTGGTTGGCGGCGACGGCCTTGAGTGTGCCGACGATGGACACCGGTGCTCGATGCGTACTGGCGGATTTGGTGGGCAGGATGCACTGCGCATGGATCAACATGCCCGTAGCCATCAGCGCGAAGCCGTAGAAGCTGCCTTGCCAGTCGAACGTGGTTTGCAGCCAGGAGCCGATCAGCGGCGACAGCGCGACGAACGAGCCACTCAAGGTCATGTAATACAGACGAACGCGGGCGCGGTCTTGCTCGTCGAACAGGTCTTCCACCAGCGCATGGCCCAGCACAAAGAAACCACAGCCCATGGCTTGCACTGTGCGAAACAATAGGAACGTCAGGTAGTCCGGTGCCCATGCACAGCCTATCGCGCCGAGGATGGAAAGCAGGATGCACCCGAGCAGGACTTCCTTGCGCCCCCATTTATCCGACAATGGGCCGGCGATCAGTTGCGAGATCGAAAACACCAGGGTGAACAGGCTGATGGACAGCGCGATGTCTGCGCTGGGCGTGTCGAATTGGGCAGACAGGGCAGGGAACGACGGGAGCAGGATATTGATCGGGAAGAAGCTAATCAGGGAAATGCAGGTGATGAGGGTGAAGCGGGAGAGCGTGGGCCCAGACATTGTTTTTGTTTTCCGGAGTAAAACCAGAAACCGATACTAGCCTGCGAAAAATGGAATTCAATCAGAAGTGCTGTGAGCCATTTCCTTTAATGGTGTGAGCCATCACTGTAGGAGCGAGCTTGCTCGCGAAGAACGTCAACGATAACGCGGGGTATTTGATACTCCGCGGCGTTCTCGGGTTTTTCGCGAGCAAGCTCGCTCCTACAAGGTGGTCGGTGTTAGCTATTGGGCAACAAACGGCACGTAATGCTCTTGATATACCGCGTTTCGACAATCGCCGGGTGCACCGGATGATCCGGGCCCTGGCCGCCGCGTTCGAGCATCTGGATGTTGCGGTCCAGGTGGCGGGCGCTGGTGAGCAGGATGTTCTGCAGGTCGTCTTCGGGCAGGTGCATGGAGCACGAGGCGCTGACGAGGATGCCGTCCTTGCTGAGCAGGCGCATGGCTTGCTCGTTCAAGCGGCGGTAGGCGCCTTCGCCGTTTTTCATGTCTTTTTTGCGTTTGATGAAGGCCGGTGGGTCGGCGACGATCACGTCGAAGCGTTCTTCGCTGGCTTTCAGTTCTTTCAACGCTTCGAAGACGTCGCCTTCGATGCAGGTCATCTTCTCGGCCACGCCGTTGAGCGCGGCGTTGCGCTCCACGCCGTCGAGGGCGAAGGCTGACGCGTCGACGCAGAACACTTCACTGGCGCCGAAAGCGGCGGCTTGCACGCCCCAGCCGCCGATGTAGCTGTACAGGTCGAGCACGCGCTTGCCTTTGGCATACGGCGCCAGGCGTGCGCGGTTCATGCGGTGGTCGTAGAACCAGCCGGTTTTCTGGCCCTGGATCACCGGGGCTTCGAATTTCACGCCGTTTTCTTCCAGCGCCACCCATTCCGGCACCAGGCCGAACACGGTTTCGACGTAGCGGTTGAGGCCTTCGGCGTCGCGCGCGGCGGAGTCGTTCTTGAACAGGATGCCGCTGGGCTTGAGCACCTGGGTCAGGGCAGCGATCACGTCTTCTTTATGGGCTTCCATGGTCGCCGAGGCGATCTGCACGACCAGGATGTCGCCGAAACGGTCGACCACCAGGCCCGGCAGCAGGTCGGAATCGCCATAGACCAGGCGGTAGAACGGCTTGTCGAACAGGCGATCGCGCAGGGACAGGGCGACGTTCAGGCGGTGCACCAGCAGCGACTTGTCCAACGGCAACTTGATGTCACGCGACAGCAGGCGGGCGCAGATCAGGTTGTTCGGGCTCATGGCCACGATGCCCAGGGTCTTGCCGCCGGCCGCTTCCAGGATAGCCTGGTCGCCTGCCTGGAAGCCGTGGAGTGGGGTGGCGGCCACGTCGATTTCGTTGCTGTAGACCCACAGGTGGCCGTTGCGCAAACGACGATCGGCGTTGGCTTTGAGACGCAGGCTTGGCAGGGACATGACGTCGCTCCGGAAAAAAGAGCGGGAGTATACCGTGTTGTGCATTGCTTGGCGGCGCCGCCGGACATGTGGGAGGGGGCTTGCCCCCGATAGCGGTGGGTCAGTCAGCTCATCTTTCACTGATATACCGCAATCGGGGCAAGCCCCCTCCCGCATTTGATCGAGTTTCAATCGGGCATTTGGGTGTCGGCCCGGTCTGCTTAAAGGGTAGAATCCACACCTAGCCCAGAGTGTGTACTTATGTCCCAAGAGCTTTCCGCCGAACAGATCCAGCAGGTCCTGCAAGGCATCAGCGTACCGCCCCAGCCGCAAATCATGGTGGATTTGCAGATGGAGCAGTACATGCCCGACCCGGACCTGGAAGTGATCGCCCGGTTGATCGCCCAGGACCCGGGCCTGTCCGGCGCATTACTGAAGATCGTCAACTCGCCGTATTACGGCCTGAGCAACAAGATCGCCTCGATTCAGCGCGCGGTGAACCTGTTGGGCAGCCGCTCGGTCATCAACCTGATCAATGCGCTGTCGATCAAGGGCGAGATGAGCGACGACACCATTGTCACGCTCAACCGCTTCTGGGACACGGCCCAGGATGTGGCCATGACTTGCCTGAGCCTGGCCAAGCGCACCGGCTCCCAGACGGTTGACGAAGCCTATGCCCTGGGCCTGTTCCACGACTGCGGCGTGCCGCTGATGCTCAAGCGGTTCCCGAACTACATGACGGTGCTGGAGCAGGCCTACGCCAATGCCGGTCCGGATTGCCGCGTGGTCGACACCGAGAACAACGCGTTCAACACTAACCATGCCGTGGTGGGTTACTACACCGCCAAGTCCTGGCGCCTGCCGGAGCATGTCACTGACGCCATCGCCAATCACCACAACGCCCTGGCGATTTTCAGCGATGAGTCGTCGCGCAACCCCGTCCTCAAGAACCTGCTGGCGATCCTGAAAATGGCCGAGCACATCTGTTCGTCCTATCGCGTGCTGGGCAACCAGACCGTTGACCATGAGTGGGATGCGATCAGCCCTCTGGTGCTCGATTACGTGGGCCTGTCGGACTACGACTTCGAAAGCATGAAGTTGTCGATCCGCGAACTGGGCGCGCACTGAGCCTTTCTTCCCGAGGTACACATGCCTGAGTTACCAGAAGTCGAAACCACCCGGCGCGGGATTGCCCCTCACCTGGAGGGCCAGCGCGTCAGCCGAGTGGTGGTGCGTGAGCGTCGCCTGCGCTGGCCGATCCCCGAAGACCTTGATGTGCGCCTGTCCGGGCAGCGCATCGTGCTGGTGGAGCGGCGCGCCAAGTACCTGTTGATCAACGCCGAAGTGGGCACCTTGATCAGCCACCTGGGCATGTCGGGCAACCTGCGCCTGGTGGAAGTGGGCATGCCTGCGGCCAAGCATGAACATGTGGACATCGAGCTGGAATCCGGCCTGGCCCTGCGCTACACGGACCCCCGGCGTTTCGGCGCAATGCTCTGGAGCCAGGACCCGCACAACCACGAGCTGCTGATCCGCCTGGGGCCCGAGCCGTTGACCGCGCTGTTTGATGGCGAACGCTTGTTCCAGCAGTCCCGTGGACGGTCGATGGCGGTGAAGCCGTTCATCATGGATAACGCCGTGGTGGTGGGCGTGGGCAATATCTATGCGACCGAAGCGCTGTTTGCGGCGGGGATCGATCCGCGTCGTGCGGCGGGCGGTATATCGCGGGCGCGTTACCTGAGGCTGGCGATCGAAATCAAGCGCGTGCTGGCTGCAGCGATCGAGCGGGGCGGTACCACCTTGCGCGATTTTATCGGCGGCGACGGGCAGCCGGGGTATTTCCAGCAGGAACTGTTCGTGTATGGCCGAGGCGGCGAGGCGTGCAAGGTCTGCGGGACCGAGTTGCGCAATGTGCTGCTGGGGCAGCGGGCGAGTGTGTTTTGTCCCAAATGTCAGAGCTGATTGCTGTGTGATGGCTGATATCGCCATCGGGGGCAAGTCGAATCGTCGCCCCGCCCCTCCCACATTTTGAATGTATTCACAAATCAAAGTGTGGGAGGGGGCTTGCCCCCGATGAGGCCTTTACAGGCGCTAAAGAACCTCAATCCTTACCGGTAATCTTCCGATACTTCTCCATCAACTGCTCTTCAGTCTCCGGATGCGCCTCATCCAGCGGAATGCAATCCACCGGGCACACCTGCTGGCACTGGGGTTCGTCGTAGTGGCCGACACATTGCGTGCACAGGTTGGGATCGATCACATAGATCTCTTCACCCTGGGAAATCGCAGCGTTCGGGCACTCGGGTTCGCATACGTCGCAATTGATGCAATCGTCGGTGATGATCAGGGACATGAAAACTCCTGCCAGGGCTGTCAGCCAGGGCATTGAAAACGAATGCGCGCAATTGTGCCGCATTGGCGCCCGCAGTGCGAGCGGGCGCCGAGTGAGCGGTCTTACTTCTTGAAGCGCAGGGTGAGCGCATCCGCGACGGCCGGGTGCACGAACTTGGTGATATCTCCGCCTAAAGCGGCGATTTCGCGCACCAACGTCGAGGAAATGAACGAATAACGTTCCGACGGCGTGAGGAACAGGCTTTCCACGTCCGGCGCCAATTGGCGGTTCATGTTGGCCAGCTGGAATTCATATTCGAAATCCGACACCGCGCGCAGGCCACGCAGGAACACATTGGCGTTCTGCTCCTTGGCAAAGTGCGCCAGCAGTGTCGAAAAGCCCACCACTTCCACATTAGGCAGGTGCCGGGTGACTTCACGTGCCAGCTCCACGCGTTGCTCCAGGGGAAACAACGGGTTTTTCTTGGGGCTGGCGGCAACCGCGATGATCACATGGTCGAACAGGCGAGAGGCGCGTTCGACCAGATCGCCATGGCCTTTGGTAATCGGGTCGAAGGTACCTGGGTACAACACTCGGTTCATCGCGTCGTCCTGGCGGAGTCCGTTGGGGAATCGGATGGTATCGCAGCCATCCCGGTCGGCCAAGTCGACTTATGGAGATAAATGCCGTGAATCGAACGGTTTTTCACGCTGTTTTCAGACGTTCGGCCAAGGCTGACGCCAGTTGGGCGCTCAATCCATACACCGACAACTGGGGATTTGCCCCAATGCTGGTGGGAAACAGCGAGCCGTCGTGAATCGACAGGTTGCGCAATTGGTGGTGGCGCCCAAGGCTGTCGGCCACCGCGTTTTTCGGGTCTTCGCCCATGGCGCAACCGCCCATCACATGGGCGCTGCCCAGGGTGGTCCGATGCAATTGGAGGTTCAACCCGTCAATTACGCTGCGCGCCTCGGCCAAGGTGTTCACGTAGCGGGCGTCGTGATGCAGGGGCTTGACCGAGTTGGCGCCCGCCGCGAACTGAATCTCGGCCATGCTGTGAAAGGCCCGGCGCAGGCCGTCCCAGGCATAGGGCGAGACTTGATAGTCGAGCACCGGCGTACCGTCACCGCGCAGTTCTACTGCGCCGCCGGGGCTGTCGGGGTGAAACCCGTCGCGCAACAGCGCGAGCATGGCGTGGGTATGGGGCAATCGGCTCATGTCCAAGGCATTCTGCGCCCCGTAGCCGCCAAACAAGGTACTCGCCAGCCCTGGATGTAAGGGCGGTGCTTCTAGCTTGTAGGACATTTTACCGGTAGTGCCGTCCTGCCACTGGAAGTGGTCGGAATAGATCGACTGCGGCGCCCCGTAGAACGGATTGATCACCTCGTCGAACAACCCGGCGGAGAAATTCACCAGGTGCAGGAAGGTGCGCTTGCCCAGCCGTGAATGCGGGTCGGGCGCGTCCGAGCGCATCAGCAGTGCCGGGCTGTTGATGCCGCCGCCCGAGAGTACGTAATGCTTGGCTTTCACGCTGATCGTGCGCCCGGTAGGGGCTACGCAGCGTGCGTCCATGGCCACGCATTCCAGGCTGCTGATCGTGTCGCCGCTGTAGTTGAGGCGCTCGGCTCGGGCCAGGTAGAGCAGCTCGCCGCCTTTGTCCAGGGTGGCGGGGATGGTGGTCACCAGCATCGACTGCTTGGCGTTGACCGGGCAACCCATGCCGCAATAACCCAGGTTGAAGCAGCCGCGCACATTGCGCGGGATCACGTGCCAGCTGTAGCCGAGCTTTTCGCAGCCTTTGCGGATCACGTCGTTGTTGGCGTTCGGCGGCAGGGCCCACGGCGCAATACCCAGGCGCTGTTCCATGGTCTCGAACCACGGCGCCATTTCGGCGCTGCTATGGCCCTTCACCGCGTATTCGCTGGCCCAGTGGGCGAGGGTGGCATCGGGGGTACGGAAGCTGGAGGTCCAGTTGATCAGCGTGGTGCCGCCCACTGCCCGGCCCTGCAGGATGGTAATCGCACCGTCCTTGCTCATGCGCCCGATCCCTTCCTGGTACAGGCTGGCATAGGCTTCGTCTTCCAGCAGCTTGAAATCGCTGCTGGTCTTGAGTGGGCCTTCTTCGATCAACAGCACCTTGTAGCCGGCGGCGCTGAGAATTTCCGCGGTGGTGCCGCCACCGGCGCCGCTGCCGATGATGGCCACGTCGGCTTCCAGGGTCAGGTCGCTGTCGAGGGCGGCGCCATTGTGGGTTTTCCAGCCGCGGGCCAGGCCGTCGCGGAACAGATCGGGTACGGGCATCAGGGTCGTCTCTTTTTTATTGTGAGGGATGCAGATCAGATCTTCGGCGGGCCGGGGTAGCCGCAATGGGCCCAGGACTCGGGCCGGAAGTACCAGGCCATGATCACCAGCTTGAGCAGCGAGCCCTGGCCCATGCGCAGCAGGTTCAGGTAGCTGTTTTCCCAGCGGTGCAGGAAGTTGCGGATCTGCTCGCTGCCGGCGTTTTCCCAACTGCCCCAGATGCCGGTCAACGGTCCTCGGGTAATGCCCAGGCTCAACACGTCGAACAGCTGTTGGGTGAGCTTGAACATTTCCGGCGACAGGTGCTGAAGGCTGTAGTCGAGCTTTTTCAGCGTGTCTTCCAACCCGGCGCTGACGACCTGCGCGCTGGCTGCGCCTTCTAGCAGCACCGGGATGACCGCGCGCAGGAACGGCAAGTCACTGGTGCGCAACATTGCAAAACCGCTGGCCGGCGTGCTGCTTGAGCAACCGCTGAGGCTGGCGCCCAGCCCGGCGGTCGCCAGGAAGGCGCTGGCGCACAGGCCGATTTTCAAGACGCCGCGCCGCGACAGCGCAGGTGTTTCAGTCAGGCTGGGATTCATTGTCTTTATTGTCCCGGTGGTGGCGGTTTCAGCGGATAAACAGCTTCTGGATCAACGTCTGGATGGATTTCCCGTAGGGCGGGTAGATCAACTTCGCCGCGTTCAGACGCTGTTTGACCAGTACGCCCTTGGCCTTGCTGAATGTCAGGAAACCTTCGCGACCGTGGTAATGACCCATGCCGGAGGGGCCGATGCCACCAAACGGCAGGTCGTCCTGGGCCACCTGCAGCAGGGTGTCGTTCAGGCACACGCCGCCGGAGTGGGTCTCGTGGAGCACACGGTCCTGTTCGCGCTTGTTGTAGCCGAAGTAATACAGGGCCAATGGACGCGGGCGCTGGTTGATGTAGGCAAAGGCCTCATCAATGCCGCGATAGGGCACGATCGGCAACAGCGGACCAAAGATCTCATCCTGCATCACCGTCATCTCGTCACTCACATTCAGCAGCAGGCTGTGAGGCATGCGTCGTGCCTGGCCCTGGTCGTACAGCGCAATCAGGGTGGCGCCTTTGTCACTGGCGTCCTTGGCGTAGGCATTGAGCCTGGCCAGTTGCCGTTCGTTGATGATGGCCGTGTAGTCCGGGTTGTCGGTCAGGGTCGGATAGAACCCGCGAATCGCCTCGGAGTAAGCCTCGACGAAGCCGTCCACACGATCCTCCGGTACCAGCACATAGTCGGGTGCCACGCAGGTTTGCCCAGCGTTCAACGCCTTGCCGAAGGCGATACGCTCGGCAGCATCCTTGAGCGGCACATCGGCGGAGACGATGGCTGGCGATTTGCCGCCCAGCTCCAGGGTGACCGGCGTGAGGTGTTCGGCGGCCGCACGCATCACATGCCTGCCGATGCTGGTGGCCCCGGTGAACAGCAGATGATCGAAACGCAACGTGGAAAACGCCATGCCGACTTCGGCTTCGCCGAGCACCACGCACACCAGGTCCTCGGGGAAGATTTTCGCCAGCAATGCCTTGAGCAGTTCACCGGTGGCCGGCGTGGACTCGCTGAGCTTGAGCATCACCCGGTTGCCGGCGGCCAAGGCGCCGACCAGCGGGCCGACGGCCAGGTACAGCGGGTAGTTCCAAGGCACGATGACGCCCACTACACCCAGCGGCTGGTAGATGACTTTGGCCGACGCGGGTTGAAAGGCAATGCCTACAGCGCGGCGGGAAGGTTTCATCCAACCTTTGAGGTGCTTGCTGGCGTAGTGAATGCCCTGCAGGCTGGGCATCAGCTCGGCGAACAGGGTTTCGTCCGCGCTGCGATGGCTGAAGTCCTGGCTGATTGCGTTGATCAGCGCCTGGCGTTCGTTGCTGAGCACATCGCGCAGGGCCTTGAGCCATTGACGGCGTTGTGCGGCCGGCGGCATCGGGTTGGCGGCGTAGGCGCGACGTTGCGCTTCGAACAGGTCCTGGAGATGATCCAGCGCCTGGGATTCTGGCAGGTAGGCAACGTTGGCAGACATGGCGCGATCCCGATTGTTATAGGTCTGTCTGGATTTTTAGAGTCATTGCTCTAAATTGTCAAATAAACATTGCAGTAACATCTGGATTTAACCTGACCGGCATAGGCCGTAAGATGCCCCATCCCGTGTTTGGAAGCTGATCCCTATGGCACCACGAGTAAAGACCAGCGAGCGCATTGTGCAAACCAGCCTGGAGCTTTTTAACCAGCAGGGCGAGCGCAGTGTCAGCACGAACCATATCGCCGCCCATATGGAAATTTCCCCGGGCAACCTGTACTACCACTTCCCCAATAAGCAGGCGATCATCGCCGTGCTGTTCCGCGAATACGAAGCGTTGGTGGACAGTTTCCTACGCCCGCCCCAAGGGCGCGCGATGAGGGTGGAAGACAAGCGTTTCTACCTGCAGGCCGTACTGGCCGGCATGTGGCGCTACCGCTTCCTGCACCGCGACCTTGAACACTTATTGGAAAGCGACCCGGAGCTGGCCACTGGCTACCGACGGTTTTCCCAGCGCTGTCTGATTCAGGGCGGAGCGATCTACCAGGGCTTTGTCGACGCAGGCATTCTCACAATGGACCCGGTGCAAACCGAAGCCCTGACCCTTAATGCCTGGATTATCCTCACCTCCTGGGTACGGTTCCTGTGCACCACCAATGAAAACTCCACTCATTTGAGCGCCGAAGCGATAAAGCGTGGGGTATACCAGGTGCTGGTGTTGGAGGCGGGTTTCGTCACGCCCCAGGCCAAAGCCGCGGTGGATGCGTTGTTCAAAGAGTTTTACGTGCCATTGAACCAGGCACTGGAAGAAGTGAAGTAGGACCTTTCCCCTTTGTATGCACAGGAGTCAGTCATGCCGCTTGCCCAATTGATCAGCCCCCAGGCGTTGGCCGAGCGCCAGCAGTCGGCCGGGCTGGTGATCCTCGATTGCCGCTTTGCCCTGGAAGACCCGGATTACGGGCTGTGCAGCTATGCCGAAGGGCATATCGAAGGGGCGCAATATGCCGACCTGGAGCGCCACCTCAGCGGCAAGGTGATCAAGGGTGTGACCGGCCGTCATCCGTTGCCTGCGGCGGACACCTTCGCCGAACAGCTGCGAGCTTGGGGCATCAGTGCCGACACCGACGTGGTGCTGTATGACGACGGCGCCGGTGCCTATGCCGCCCGTGCCTGGTGGCTGCTGACCTGGCTGGGCAAGCGTGATGGCGTGTTTATTCTCGATGGTGGCCTCAAGGCCTGGCACAGCGCCGGTTTCCCCTTGAGCCTGGATGCGCCAGTGACTGAGCCGGGCACCTTCACCGGTATGCCGGATAATCGGCTGGTGCTGGATGCCGAGCATGTGCAAAAACGCCTGGGTCAGCCCGGTCTGACCTTGATCGACGCCCGCGCCCAGCCGCGTTTTCGTGGTGAAGTAGAGCCCATCGATCCGATTGCCGGGCATATTCCCGGTGCGCAGTGCGCGGCCTTCAATGAAAACCTGGGCAGTGATGGGCGCTTTTTGCCGGCTGAACAGCTCAGGCAGCGTTTTGCCGCGCAGTTGCAGGGGCGCCCGCCGGAAGAATTGGTGGCGTATTGCGGTTCGGGGGTAACGGCGTGCCATAACCTGTTTGCGCTGAGCTTGGCGGGGTATCCGTTGGGCAAGTTGTATGCGGGGTCTTGGAGTGAGTGGATTACGGATCCCAAGCGGGAAGTGGCAACAGGCGACTGAGCAATTGGCCTGTGAACTCAATCAAAATGTGGGAGGGGGCTTGCCCCCGATGGCGGTGGATCAGTAACAGATGTACTGACTGACACACCGCTATCGGGGGCAAGCCCCCTCCCACATTTTTACCTATGTTGTGCCAGTAGCCATTGGGGGATGCGGCGTTCCAGATAGTAGCCGGGGCGTTTCAGCGAACCCTCTACAAACCCCACATGCCCACCCTTGGCCAACAGCTCAAACTCCGTACAGTCTGATAGCTCACTGGCTTCGGGCAGGCTGTGGGCAAACACAAACGGGTCATCGGCGGCCTGGATAATCAGGGTTGGCGTGCGTATAGCGCCCAGGTAGTAGCGACTGGAGGCGCGGCGATAGTAATCCTCAGCACTCAAGAAACCATGCAGCGGCGCAGTCACTCGCCCATCGAAGTCCCAGAACGTGCGCATCTTCTCCAGAGAGCCCAGTGCCTCCAGGGTTTTCAGCCCTTCCTCACGGCCATCCTGCAGAAACTGACGTTGCTTGACGCGGATATACGCCAGCATCTCGCGCATGAAATGCTTCTGGTAGATCCGCGAAAACCCCAGTCCGATACGATCCGCGCATTGGTCCAGGCGAAACGGCACCGACACTGCCGCCGCGCCTTGCAGCCCCGAAGCCGCACCGGTTTCGCCCAAATGCTTGAGCAACACGTTGCCGCCCAGGGAATAACCCACCGCATACAGCGGCGCCAAAGGTCGCTTGGTGCGCAGATGGGCAATCGCTGCGGCCAGGTCTTCGCTGGCACCGGAGTGATAGCTGCGAGCCAACAGGTTCGGCTCGCCCGAACAACCACGCCAGTTCAATGCCGCGCTGGCCCAGCCTTGCGCGGCGAGGACTTTTTGCAGGCCGGCGACGTAAGGCGAATTGGACGAACCGGTCAGCCCGTGCAACACCAGCACCAGCGGCGCTTGCACGTCGTGGGGGCCGTGCCAGTCGAGGTCGAGAAAGTCGCCGTCTTCCAGCCACAGACGTTCGCGTTGGCGCTCGATGTGGGTGGTCGGGCGCCACAGCGGCCCCCACAGTGTTTGCAGGTGGGGGTTGCCGAGGCCGAAGGCGGGTTTGAAGCGGTCCACAGAGGGAGTCATGAAATACTCGCTGCCGGACGAGCTTGCCATGCCCCCCGTAGGAGCGAGCTTGCTCGCGAAAAACGTTAACGATGACGCAGCGCTATCAGGCAGCCCGTGCCGCCTGTTCGACCTTGGCGAGCAAGCTCGCTCCTACAGGGCGCGATGCCACAGCGCGTAATACACCCGCCCGGATTTCTGCTCCCGGTGCAGGCGCCAGCTGCCCGGCAGGCCGAGCGTCGACGGCGCGGTCTCGCTTTCAGTGTAGATCCACGCATCCGGCGCCAGCCACTGGCGTTCTTCCAGCAACGCACACACGGTCGGCAGCAGGTTCTGGTTGAACGGTGGGTCGAGGAACACCACGTCGTATTCGCTGGCGGCCTGGGTCTCCAGGTAGCGCAAGGCGTCGGCGGTCTGGACCTGGCCATTGGTGCAGCGCAAGGTACCCAAGTGTTCCTTGAGGCTGGACACCGCCACATTGCTCGCATCCAGCGCCTGTGCCTGGGCTGCGCCACGGGACAGCGCCTCCAGGAACAACGCGCCACTGCCGGCAAACGGGTCGAGTACCTTGGCGCCGCCGATGTACGGCGCCAGCCAGTTGAACAGGGTTTCGCGCACGCGATCCGGGGTCGGACGCAGGCCCACGACATCGGGGAAGCTCAGCTTGCGGCTGCCCCATTCACCGCCAATGATGCGCAGTTGGCCCACACCGTTATGCACGTTGTGGACAGGTTTTTTCGGGCGAGATGAACTGGCCATTAATGCTCCGGAACCCCGAGCGGCTGCTCGGCGGGTTTATCAGTGGGGGGCGGTAGTGGCTTTTGCGCAATCGTCGGGCCGGCGGTCACGATGACCATCTTGTCGGCGCTCAAGTGTTTGTTCATTGCAGCCTTGACCTGCTCTACGGTCAGGGCCTGGGATTGTTTCATGAAATCTTCCAGATAGCTCAGCGGCAGGTTGTAGAAACCCATGGCCCCCAACTGCCCGACGATATCGGCGTTGCTGGCGGTGGACAGCGGAAAGCTGCCGGCCAGTTCGCGCTTGGCGTCATCCAGTTCTTTCTGGGTGGGGCCGTTTTTGAGGTAGTCAGCCACCACGTCTTCGACCAGGCGCAGGGTGCCGCCGCTCATTTCGGCGCGGGTCTGCAGGTTGATCATGAACGGGCCGCGCACCTGCATCGGCGAGAAACCGGAGTACACGCCGTAGGTCAGGCCGCGCTTTTCGCGCACTTCGCTCATCAAGCGGGTGCCGAAGCCACCGCCGCCGAGAATCTGGTTGCCCAGGGACAAGGCTGCGTAATCCGGGTCTGCACGGTCGATGCCCAACTGGGCGAACAGCAGGTGGGTTTGCTTGGAGGGAAACTCGATACGGCTCAGGCCGGCCTTGGGCTCCGTCGGCTGGGCAATCTTCGCCAGGGCCGGGCCCTTGGGCAGCGCGGCAGAAACCTTGGCGGTCATGGCTTCGGCTTCGGCACGGGTCAGGTCGCCGACCACCGCGATCACCGCATTGCCCGCCGCGTAGGCCTTGGCGTGGAATGCCTGCATCTGTTGCACGGTAATCGCCGGAACGCTTTCAGGCGTGCCTTCGCTTGGGTGGGCATACGGGTGGTCGCCGTACAGGCGCTTGAACAGCTCGATGCTCGCCAGCTTGGCGGGGTTCTGTTTCTGGTATTCGAAGCCGGCCAGGATCTGGTTCTTGATGCGCGCCAGTGAATCGGCGGGGAACGTCGGCTTGCCGATCACGTCATCGAACAGCGCCAGTGCGGCCTCGCGCTTGTCGCTGTCGCTCAGGCTGCGCAGGGACACCAGGGCCATGTCGCGGTAGGCGCCATTGCCAAAATCGGCGCCCAGGCCTTCAAAGCCGCTGGCGATCTGGCTGACGTCCTTGCCCGGCACGCCTTCGTTGAGCATGGCATTGGTCATCAAGGCCAGCCCCGGCACGTTGCCGTCCTGGCTGCTGCCGGCGGCGAACAGGATGCGCACGTCGAACATCGGCAATTCATGGGCTTCGACGAACAGCACCTTGGCGCCTTCGGCGGTGGTCCAGGTCTGCACATCGAGCTTGCGGTTGGTCGGTGCTTTACCGTCCAGCTCAGCCAGTGATTGCAGCTTGCTGGCCGATTGAGCCTTGTCCAGCGCCGGGCTGGCAACCGATTCGCTCGGGCGCAGGAAGTACACGGCACTGGCCGCGCAGAGGGTAACGGCGATCAGGCCGGGCAGAATCAGGCGGCTGCTTTTGCGGTCACTCATGAGCGGTCTCCTCGGGCAAAACATGGGCGACGCTCAGACGTTCGCGGGTGAAATAGGTGCGCGAAGCCTTTTGGATATCTTCCGGGGTCACGCTTTGCAGGTCGGCAAGCTCAGTGTCCATCAGCTTCCACGACAGACCGACGGTCTCCAGCGAGCCAATGGCCGTGGCCTGGCTGGTGATGGAGTCGCGCTGGTAGACCACGCCCGCTATCACCTGGGCGCGGATGCGCTCGAGTTCTTCGGCGGTGGGCGGCTTGGCCTTGAGCTCTTCCAACAGGCGCCACAGGCCGGCTTCGGCTTGGGCGACGGTCTTTTTCTTCTGCTGGTTAGGCGTGGCGCTCAGCATGAACAGCGTGTCGCCGCGGGTATAGGCGTCGTAATTGGTGGAGGCGGCGGAGACCAGTTCTTCACCGCGCTCCAGCTGCTCGGAGATACGCGCGCTGTAGCCGCCGTCGAGCAGGGCCGAGATCAGGCGCAGGGCTTGTACCGAGCGCTTGTCCTCGGCAGTCGCAAGGCCCGGCACGTTGAAACCGAGCATGACGCTTGGCAACTGGGTTTGCACGTGCAGGGTCAGCAGGCGCTCGCCGGGCTCGGCCAGCTCCAGCGGAATCTTGGCGGGCGGGACGTCGCGCTTGGGGATCGGGCCGAAGTAGCGCTGGGCCAGGGTTTTCACCTCGTCCGGCGTGACATCGCCGACCACCACCAGGGTCGCGTTGTTCGGTACGTACCAGGCCTGGTACCAGTGGCGCAGTTCCTCGACCTTCATGCGTTCCAGGTCGGCCATCCAGCCGATGGTCGGCGTGTGATAGCCGCTGGCCGGGAAGGCCATGGCCTTGAAACGTTCAAAGGCCTTGGACATCGGGTTGTCGTCGGTGCGCAGGCGGCGCTCTTCCTTGATTACCTCGATTTCGCGGCTGAACTCATCGGCCGGCAGGCGCAGGCTGGCCATGCGGTCAGCTTCCAGCTCGAAGGCCACGCCCAGGCGGTCACGGGCCAGCACCTGGTAGTAAGCGGTGTAGTCGTCACTGGTGAACGCGTTTTCTTCGGCGCCCAGGTCGCGCAGGATCAGCGAGGCTTCGCCGGGGCCGACCTTGGCGCTGCCCTTGAACATCATGTGTTCCAAGGCGTGGGACAAACCGGTCTGGCCCGGGGTTTCGTAGCTCGAGCCCACTTTGTACCAGACCTGGGAAACCACCACCGGCGCACGATGATCTTCGCGCACGACGACCTTGAGGCCGTTGTCGAGGGTGAATTCGTGGGTGGGTTGTGGATCGGCAGCCAAAGCTGAAAGGGGCAGACAAACTGTGCTGAGCAGCAGGCCTGCGGCGCGGCGGGCTAGAGCATTCATTCGTTTTTTAACCTGTTGGACTGCCCGCTTGGTCTTAGCGTCGGCGGGCGAGGAGGTGCTAGGATACTGATCCGACTCAGGGACGGCCACTGTGGCTGTCCTGTTAAGGCTCTATTTAGGCCTTCAAAATGTTGCGCATGAACGAGCTGGCTAAAAAACAGTCTGTTACGCATCGAATTTTATTTACCGAAGCGCCCCTTGGCGCGTCGCTACCTTGAGATAGCCGTCTCCATGTTTGGTTCCAACGACGACAAGAAGACCCCAGCTGCGGCTGGCGAGAAGAAAGGCCTGTTCGGATGGCTGCGCAAAAAACCGCAGGAAACCGTCGTCGAACAGCCGCAGGTTCAACCCGAACCTACCCCTGAGCCTATAGTAGAAGCCGAACCGGTTGCCGAAACGCCGGCACCGGTGGTGTTGCCTATCGCGGAGCCGGTGTTGCAGCCGGTGGTCGAGGCAGAACCTGCGCCTGAACCTGAACCCGAGCACAAACCGTGGCTGGAGCTGCCGGTAGCCGAGGAGCCGGTGGCACTGGTTGAGGATGTGCAGGCTGAACACGTGACGCCGCCCATTCCTGTGGCGCCGCCGGTAGAGGTTGTCGTCACGGCGCCCCCAGCAGTCGAAATGCCTGCTGAAATCCCTGCTCAAGTGCCAGCTGTAGCTGCCGTGCCTGCGGTCATCGAAGAGCCCGCCGCACCCGCCGAAACCAGTAAAACCGGCTTCTTCGCCCGCCTCAAGCAGGGCCTGAGCAAAACCAGCGCCAGTATCGGCGAAGGCATGGCCAGCCTGTTCCTCGGCAAAAAGACCATCGATGACGAGCTGCTGGAAGACATTGAAACCCGCCTGCTTACCGCAGACGTGGGCGTCGAAGCCACCGCCGTGATCATCCAGAGCCTGACCCAGAAAGTCGCGCGCAAGCAGTTGACCGACGCCGACGCGTTGTACAAGTCTCTGCAGGCCGAGCTGGCCGCCATGCTTAAACCGGTTGAAGCGCCGCTGGTGATTACGCCGAAGAAGCCTTTCGTGATCCTGGTCGTGGGCGTCAACGGCGCCGGCAAGACCACCACCATCGGCAAGCTGGCCAAAAAGCTGCAGGGTGAGGGCAAGAAAGTCATGCTCGCCGCCGGCGACACCTTCCGTGCCGCTGCCGTCGAGCAGCTGCAAGTGTGGGGTGAGCGCAACAAGATCCCGGTGATCGCCCAGCACACGGGGGCCGACTCCGCTTCGGTGATCTTCGATGCCGTGCAGGCCGCCAAGGCCCGTAACATCGATGTGTTGATCGCCGACACCGCCGGTCGCCTGCACACCAAAGACAACTTGATGGAAGAGCTGAAGAAAGTCCGCCGCGTGATCGGCAAGCTCGACGCCGATGCCCCCCATGAAGTGCTGCTGGTGCTCGACGCCGGTACCGGCCAGAACGCCATCAGCCAGGCCAAGCAATTCAACCAGACGGTGCAACTGACCGGCCTGGCCTTGACCAAGCTGGACGGCACGGCCAAGGGCGGTGTGATTTTCGCCCTGGCCAAACAGTTCGGGTTGCCGATTCGTTACATCGGCGTCGGTGAAGGCATCGACGACCTGCGCACCTTTGAAGCCGAACCCTTTGTACAGGCACTGTTTGCCGAGCGGGAGCGTTCATGATTCGATTCGAACAGGTCGGTAAACGCTACGCCAACGGGCATGTGGGCTTGCATGAGCTGAGCTTTCGAGTACGGCGGGGCGAGTTTTTGTTCGTCACCGGTCACTCCGGCGCCGGTAAGAGCACGTTGTTGCGCCTGCTGCTGGCGATGGAGCGTCCGACCACCGGCAAGCTGTTGCTGGCGGGCCAGGACCTAGCCACGATCAGCAATGCGCAGATCCCCTTCCTGCGCCGCCAGATAGGCGTAGTGTTCCAGAACCACCAGTTGCTGTTCGATCGCACGGTGTTCAACAACATCGCCTTGCCCCTGCAGATTCTCGGGCTGTCCAAGGCCGAGATCGTCAAGCGGGTGGATTCGGCCCTGGAACGCGTGGCGTTGTCGGACAAGACCGACCTCTACCCCGGCGACCTGTCCACCGGCCAGCAACAGCGCGTGGGTATCGCCCGCGCCATCGTCCACCGCCCGGCCTTGCTGCTGGCGGACGAACCCACCGGTAACCTCGACCCGCGCCTGGCGGCCGAGATCATGGGGGTGTTCGAAGACATCAATCGCCTGGGCACCAGCGTATTGATCGCCAGCCACGACCTGGCCCTGATTGCCCGTATGCGTCACCGCATGCTGACCCTGCAACGCGGCCGCCTGATCGGCGACGGGGAGGCCGGCGTATGAGTGCGACACGCAGCCCTAAAGTATCCGAACGCGTGGCGCCGAAACCGGCCGACCCGCAACCGAAAAAGAAAAAACGCGACGATGACGACGGTCCGGACTTCGGCACCCTGTTGCGTGCCTGGATCGAAAGCCACCGCGCCAGCCTGCTCGACAGTCTGCGTCGCCTGGGCAAGCAGCCGATCGGCAGCTTTTTCACCTGCCTGGTGATGGCCGTGGCCTTGAGCCTGCCGATGGGCTTGTCGTTGCTGCTCAACAATGTCGAGCGCCTGGGCGGTTCCTGGCAGCGCGCAGCGCAGATTTCGCTGTACCTGAACCTGGATGCCAGCACCCAGCAAGGCGAAGCGCTGCGCGACGAAATCAAGAACATGCCGGGCGTGGCGGAGGCCGAATACATCAGCCGCGACCAGGCGCTTGAGGAGTTCCAGCAACAATCCGGCCTGGGCGAGGCGCTCAAGGAGCTGCCGCAGAACCCGTTGCCGGGCGTGGTGCTGGTGACGCCGGACGAAGTGGACAAACCGGCCCTGGAAGCCCTGCGCCAGAAACTTGCAGAGATGCCCAAGGTGCAACAGGCGCAACTTGATCTAGTCTGGGTAGAGCGCCTGGCCGCGATCCTCAAGCTGGGCGACCGCTTCGTGTTCGGTTTGACGGTGTTGCTGGTGTCTGCATTACTTTTGGTGATAGGTAATACCATTCGTCTTCATATTGAAAACCGCCGCACCGAGATAGAAGTGATTAAACTGGTCGGCGGCACGGACAGCTATGTGCGTCGTCCTTTTCTGTACATGGGCGCGCTTTATGGCTTCGGTGCCGGGGTTTTGTCCTGGGGATTGCTGGCTTTTGGCCTGGACTGGCTGAACGATGCGGTTATCGGGCTGGCCGGCTTGTACGGCAGCGATTTTGCCCTGGCCGGCGTGCCGGTGGCCGATGGCCTGAGCCTCTTGCTTGGCGCGGTGCTGTTGGGGTATATCGGTGCGTGGATTGCGGTCGCACGGCATTTACGTGAGCTGGCACCGAAGTAGTTAATGTCAGGGTAATGTAGTTTCGTTTGTATTGACCTTGTCAGCAGTTTAGGGAACTTGTCCTACGGTTCCCCGGTCAATTTTCGCAGTGCTGAACTGCACGAGTTATGTGAGTCGGAGGTTTTTTCGTATGACCACTTCTTTGCAACCTGCTTATGCCTTGGTCCCGGGTGCGAACCTGGAAGCCTATGTGCACACGGTAAACAGCATTCCTTTGCTGACGCCCGAGCAGGAGCGTGAACTGGCCGAGAGTCTCTACTATGAGCAGGATTTGGGGGCGGCTCGGCAGATGGTGCTCGCCCACCTGCGTTTTGTCGTACATATCGCCCGTAGCTATAGCGGCTACGGCCTGGCCCAGGCTGACCTGATCCAGGAAGGCAACGTCGGCCTGATGAAGGCTGTAAAGCGTTTCAACCCCGAGATGGGTGTGCGCCTGGTGTCGTTTGCCGTGCACTGGATCAAGGCGGAAATCCACGAGTTCATCCTGCGCAACTGGCGCATCGTGAAAGTGGCGACCACCAAGGCCCAGCGCAAGCTGTTCTTCAACCTGCGCAGCCAGAAGAAACGCCTGGCGTGGCTGAACAACGAGGAAGTCCACCGCGTGGCCGAAAGCCTCGGCGTGGAGCCCCGTGAAGTGCGCGAGATGGAAAGTCGCCTGACCGGCCATGACATGGCCTTCGACCCGGCTGCCGAGGCAGACGACGACAGCGCCTTCCAATCGCCGGCCAACTATCTGGAAGACCACCGGTACGACCCGGCGCGTCAACTGGAAGATGCCGACTGGAGCGACAACTCCAATCACAACCTGCACGAAGCGCTGGAAGTGCTGGACGACCGCAGCCGTGACATTCTCTACCAGCGCTGGCTGGCGGAAGAAAAAGCCACGCTGCACGACCTGGCGCAGAAGTACAACGTGTCGGCCGAGCGGATTCGTCAGCTTGAGAAAAGCGCGATGAACAAGCTGAAGTTGTCGATCGCTGCCTAACGCTACTGGCAGCACTGGGTAAAAATGTGGGAGGGGGCTTGCCCCCGATAGCAGAGTGTCAGTCATTACATACAGTGACTGGTCCATCGCTATCGGGGGCAAGCCCCCTCCCACAGTTGTTTTGTATTGTGTCAGTTGGACCAGGGGGCCTTGCGGGCGTTGTTCAGCTCAAGCAGGTAGCCATCGCCACCCAACTGACTCATCTGCTGGCGAATCCACGCCGCCCGCCGCGCTACATAGGCGGTCGGGTGGCTGGCACTCCAGACTCGCGGGTTAGGCAACACCGCTGCCAGATAGCTGGCCTGTTGCCGTGACAGCCCCTTGGCGCTCACGCCAAAGTGATGCCGCGCCGCCGCCTCTGCGCCAAACACGCCCTCATCCCACTCCACGCTGTTGAGGTACACCTCAAGAATGCGCTGCTTGGGCCATAGCACTTCGATCAACCCGGTAAACCAGGCCTCCAGGCCCTTGCGCAGATAGCTGCGGCCGGCCCACAGGAACAGGTTCTTCGACACCTGCTGGCTCAATGTACTGGCGCCCCGGATCGAACCGCCACGTTCGTTGTGCACGATCGCTGCCTGGATGGCGCCAAAGTCAAAGCCCCAGTGCTGCGGGAAACGCTGGTCTTCACCGGCCATCACCGCCACTTTGAGGTCATCGGAAATCTCGTCCCACGGCACCCAGCTGCGCTGCAGGTCAATGGGCTCGCCGTCGATCCAGGACTCGGCCTTGCGTTCCACCATCAGCGCGGTGAACGGCGGCGGTACGACGCGAAACAGCAGCACCAGCAGCACACTGCCGATGGCGAACCATTTCACGACGTTGAGAAAGCGTTTGAAGAAGATACGCAGCATAGAGATGGCTTGGCCGAACCCGTTGAGCGGGCCATTATACAGACCCTGCCCGATGAGTCTGACTGGAGTTCCTCATGCTGCGTAGCTTTCTGATGCTGGCTGCCTTTTTCGGTTTCACTGGTGTCGCCCTGGGCGCCTTCGCCGCCCACGGCCTGAAGAACCGCCTGAGCGCCGATTACCTGGCGATCTTCCACACCGGCGTGACCTATCAACTGGTGCACGCCCTGGCCTTGTTTGGGGTGGCCCTGCTGGCCGCGCATATTCCCGGCCGACTGGTCACCTGGGCGGGCATTTCGTTTGTCGTCGGTATTTTGCTGTTCTCCGGCAGCCTGTATGTGTTGACCATGACCGGCATCAGCAAACTGGGCATCATCACCCCGTTTGGCGGCCTTGCCTTCCTGCTCGGCTGGTTCTTCCTGGGCTTGACGGCGTGGCGCTTGCAGGTTTGACCGCTTGACGCCTGGAGCTGACCTTCAGGTGCCAATCGCGTTAGAATGCCGGCCCCTAAAAACGATGGCGGCCCGTGGCATGCGCATTCAGTTGAACGGCGAACCCCTTGAACTGCCCGACGGTGAAACCGTTGCGGCCCTGCTGACCCGCCTGGATTTGACCGGGCGTCGTGTCGCAGTGGAGCTCAACCTGGATATCGTCCCGCGCAGCCAGCACGAAGGCACCGCGCTCAGCGAGGGTGACCAGGTCGAAGTGGTCCACGCCATCGGCGGCGGCTAGTCGCGCCGGCGGTAACGCATTCTGCAGAACCTCACCCCATTACGAGGATTTCCCATGAGCATCGTTCGTAGCGACAAGCCCTTTGTCCTGGCCGGTCGTACCTACCAGTCCCGTCTGCTGGTTGGCACCGGCAAGTACCGCGACATGGAAGAAACCCGTCTGGCCATCGAAGCCTCGGGCGCCGAAATCGTTACCTTCGCCGTGCGCCGTACCAACCTCGGCCAGATCGCGGGCGAGCCGAACCTGCTTGAAGTCCTGTCGCCGGACCGTTACACCTTTTTGCCGAACACCGCCGGGTGCTATGACGCCATCGAGGCCGTGCGCACCTGTCGCCTGGCCCGCGAGCTGCTCGACGGTCACAACCTGGTGAAGCTGGAAGTGCTGGCCGACCAGAAAACCCTGTTCCCGAATGTGATCGAAACCCTCAAGGCTGCCGAGACTCTGGTCAAGGAAGGCTTTGACGTGATGGTCTACACCAGCGATGACCCGATCATCGCGCGCCAGCTGGCGGAAATCGGCTGTATCGCGGTGATGCCGCTGGCCGGCCTGATCGGCTCCGGCCTGGGTATCTGCAATCCGTACAACCTGCAGATCATCCTTGAAGAAGCCAGGATCCCGGTGCTGGTGGACGCGGGGGTGGGCACGGCCTCCGACGCCACCATCGCCATGGAGCTGGGCTGCGACGCGGTGCTGATGAACTCGGCCATCGCCCATGCCCAGCAACCGATCATGATGGCCCAGGCCATGCACCATGCAATCGTCGCGGGCCGCCTGGCCTATCTCGCCGGGCGCATGCCGAAAAAACTCTATGCCAGCGCCTCTTCGCCGCTGGATGGTCTGATCAAGTAAGAGCTATTGATGACTGAATCAAACGAAACGCCGAACACCCTGGAAGCAGGCGACGAGTCCAAGCACCGCCGCATCAAGAGCTTCGTGATGCGCGCCGGCCGCATGACCGAAGGCCAGCAAAAGGGCCTGGAGCAAGGCACGCCGCTGTTCGTATTGCCGTTGGCCGACGCGCCGGTGGATTACGACCAGGTATTCGGCCGTTCGGCCCCGCGTTCCCTGGAAATCGGCTTTGGCATGGGGCACTCCCTGCTGGAAATGGCGGCGGCCGCGCCGGATCAGGATTTCATCGGTGTGGAAGTGCACCGCCCAGGCGTCGGTGCGTTGCTTAACGGCGTGCTGACCCAGGGCCTGACCAATCTGCGCGTCTACGATTGCGACGCGATTGAAGTGCTCAACCGCTGCATCGTCGACAACAGCCTCGACCGGCTGATGCTGTTCTTCCCCGACCCCTGGCACAAGGCCCGTCACCACAAGCGTCGCATCGTCCAGGCTTCCTTCGCGGAACTGGTGCGCAGCAAGCTGAAAGTGGGCGGCATCCTGCACATGGCCACCGACTGGGAACCCTATGCCGACTACATGCTGGAAGTGATGAACGTCGCCCCCGGCTACCGCAACCTGGCCGAAGATGGCAAATGCGTACCGCGCCCTGCGGAGCGCCCGATCACCAAGTTCGAACGCCGTGGCGAGCGGTTGGGGCATGGGGTGTGGGATTTGAAGTTCGAGAAGCTGGCTTAACTCGCCCCTGACTTGAAATGCAATCAAATGTGGGAGGGGGCTTGCCCCCGATAGCGGTGTATCAGCCAAAGATTTGGTGACTGATCCACTGCAATCGGGGGCAAGCCCCCTCCCACATTTGGTTTTGTGTTGGGTTCGGAATCAGCGGCGGTCGGCGACTACGCCAATCAACACCAGCACCACCACCAACACCGGCGCCAGGCTGTAGTTATTGAACTGGCTCAGCCCCCGCACAATCCACGGTGTGGCATAGATCAGCGCCGCGCCGCTGCCGATCATGCACAGCAGGGCCATCAAGGGCACGCGCAACGCACCGGCGATGCTGCCCAGGCGGGCTTCGACCCAGCCCTTGATATCGGCGCCGAACAGCACCAGCAGGCAGCCGACCAGGGCCAGGGAGATTTCCGACAGGTTGCTACGGCTCCAGCGGGACACGGTGGCGAGCAGGTCGAGTACCAGATCCATTTGATTTCCTTAAAAAGCGTCAGCTCAAAAACGTCTGCAACAGGTCATTGAGAAAGAGTTGCCCGCGGTCGGTCGCCGCCAGGCGTGACGGTTCGACCTGCATTAAGCCACTTTGTTCTGCCTCGCGGCGGCCTTCGTCGAGGCTCGCCAGCTCAAGGCCGGTGCGCTCGGCATAGAGCCTGGCATCCACCCCTTCGGTGAGGCGCAGGGCGTTCATCAGGAATTCGAACGGCAGCTCTTCGTTGGTCAGCTCTTTCGCCCCGGCCTGGAAGCTTTTGGCCGGGTTGAGGTAGTCCTTCGGTGCGCGGGTTTTCCAGGTGCGCACGATGCGCCCGTCCGGGTGGCTGAGCTTGCCATGGGCACCGGCGCCGATACCGATGAAATCGCCAAAGCTCCAGTAATTGAGGTTATGCCGCGCCGGCCGCCCCGGTTGGGCGTAGGCCGACACCTCATATTGCGCGTAACCGTACTCGGCGAGCAGCGCCTGGCCGGCTTCCTGGATATCCCACAGCGTATCGTCTTCGGGCAGCGCGGGCGGCTGGTTCCAGAAGACGGTATTGGGTTCCAGGGTCAGTTGATACCAGGACAGGTGCGTCGGCTTGAGCGCAATGGCCTGGCGCAGGTCGCTCAACGCATCGTCCAGGGATTGGTTGGGCAAGCCGTGCATCAGGTCCAGGTTGAAGTTATCGAACCCGGCCTGGCGTGCCATATCCGCTGCACGTACGGCTTCGTCGCCATTATGAATGCGGCCCAGCGCCTCGAGTTTTTCCTGCTGGAAGCTCTGGATGCCGATGGACAGGCGATTGATCCCCAGCTTGCGATAAGCGACGAACTTCTCTTGTTCAAAGGTGCCCGGGTTGGCTTCCAGGGTGATCTCGATATCGCCGGCAAACGGGATGCGCGCTTGCACGCCTTCGAGCAGGCGCCCCAAGGCTGCGGCGCTGAACAGGCTGGGGGTGCCGCCGCCAAAGAAGATCGAACTCAGCGCTCGGCCGTAAACGGCGTGCAGGTCCTGGTCCAGGTCCGCCAGCAAGGCGTCCACGTACTCTTCTTCCGGCAGCACGTTGCTTGCGGTATGGGAGTTGAAGTCGCAATACGGGCATTTGCGCACGCACCACGGAATGTGAATGTACAGCGCCAGGGGCGGCAGCACCGGCAGAGCCGCCCGGGGTGTTTGCGCGCCACCGTGGATCAGCGGCTGCGCAGAGGTGTTCTGGGTCATTTCAGGCCCAGACGCTGGCGCAGCAATGCCATGGCGCGGGCGCGGTGGCTGATCTGGTTCTTGTCGGCCGGGCTCAGTTCGGCGCTGGAGACGTTGCGCTCCGGTACCCAGAACAGCGGGTCATAGCCAAAGCCATGCTCACCGCTGGCCGCATGCAGAATGCGACCGTGCCACAAGCCTTCGCACAGGATCGGCAGCGGGTCATCGGCGTGCCGCACCAGCGCCAGCACGCAGACGAACTGCGCGCCACGGTCGGCATCGGGCACGTCCTTGAGGGCGTCGAGCAGCTTGGCGTTGTTAGCCGCGTCGCCCTTGCCATCGGCGTAGCGTGCGGAATAGATGCCCGGCGCGCCGCCGAGGAAATCCACCGCCAGGCCCGAATCATCCGCCAAAGCCGGCAGGCCGGAGACCCGTGCAGCGTTGCGTGCCTTGAGGATGGCGTTCTCGACGAACGACAGGCCGGTTTCCTCCGGCTCTACCTGGCTGAACTCGCCAATGGAGCGCAGTTGCACGGACTCACCGAGCATGGCCTGCAGTTCCTTGAGTTTGCCGGCGTTGTGGCTGGCCAGTACGAGTTGGGTAAGGTTCATCATTCGGCCGGGAACAGTTCTTGGTTGAATTGGAAACCATGGGCCTTGCCACCGGTTTCAACGTTGATGGTGAACGTCTTGTATTCCCGTTGCGTCACCGAGTAGGGCGCGAGGTAGCTGATGCCGCCTTTCTCTTCGATTTGCTTGAAGGTGAGGATTTCGCTCTTGCCGCCCAGGTCCTTGATGGTACCGGTTACCTGGGCTGCGACCGGGGTGACGCCCTTGATCACGGTCACATTGATCAAGCCCTTTTCCTTGCTGCGCACGATGCCGACGTTCTGGGCGGTCTCGGGTGGCAGGAAGCTGGAGGTGAAGGTGTTGTAATGAACGGTGATATCGCCGAAGTCTTTTTTGCGGTTAGCGTCGATAGCGTCCGCAGCCATGGCGTTGGCGCCCAGGCAGGCGGTCAGTAGAAAAACAGCCAGACGATTCATGAGCGTCCCTCTTGATAATGATTAGACGGCAATCTTGTGGTCGGTCAGGCCAGGACTGCTGACCCGGTAGATACCAATTTCGCCCAACAGGTTGGGCCATAGCTTACTCGCCCAGCCGTGGCGGTGCTGTTGATCGACGGCAAGGCGGTTGATGACCTTGGCTTCACGCTCGCCACACAGGGCTTCGAAGTCTTCGAAGGTGCAAAAGTGGATGTTCGGCGTGTTGTACCAGGTGTACGGCAGGAAGTCCGACACCGGCATGCGGCCCTTGGTGGCCAGGTACCAGCGGCAGCGCCAGTGACCGAAGTTGGGGAAGGTGATGATGCACTGGCGGCCGACCCGCAGCATTTCATCGAGGATACGGTCCGGGTAGTGCACCGCTTGCAGGGCCTGGGTCATCACCACGATGTCGAAGCTGTTGCTGGCAAAGTTGCCCAGGCCCTTGTCCAGGTCCTGCTCGATCACGTTGATGCCCTTGGCCACGCATTGGGCGATGTTGTCCGGGTCGTTTTCCAGGCCGTAGCCGGTGACTTGCTTGTTGTCGCGCAGCCAGCTCAGCAACTCGCCATCACCGCAGCCCAGGTCGAGCACGCGGCTGCCGGCGGGGATCCAGTCTTGGATGATTTCCAGGTCGGCTCTCATGGCGTTCTCCAAAAGCGTAAGCAATTCATATAAGCGCGATTCGGTTCATGTAATTGCTGAACGCCTGCAGATAACGGGGGATCGGAATCAGGAAGGCGTCGTGGCCCTGCGGCGCATCGATCTCCAGGTAGCAGACGTCTTTCTTGGCGGCCATCAGGGCGTCCACCAGCTCACGGGAGCGCGCCGGTGAGAAGCGCCAGTCGGTGGTGAATGACATCACGCAGAACTTGGCCGTGGCGTGCTCGAAGGTTTTCGCCAGGTCGTCGTCATGGTTCGCGGCCGGGTCGAAGTAGTCCAGCGCCTTGGTCATCAGCAAGTAGGTGTTGGCGTCGAAACGCCCGGAGAACTCCTCGCCCTGATAACGCAGGTAGCTTTCCACCTGGAACTCGACGCTGTGGAAGTCGTAGTTGAGCTTTTCGCTCTTGAGCCCACGGCCGAATTTTTCGCCCATGGAATCATCGGACAGGTAGGTAATGTGCCCGACCATCCGTGCCAGCATCAGGCCGCGCTTGGGGATCACGCCGGCTTCCTGGAACGAACCACCGTGGAACTCGGGGTCGGTGAGGATGGCCTGGCGCGCCACTTCGTTGAAGGCAATGTTCTGCGCCGACAACTTGGGGGCCGAGGCGATAGCCAGGCAATGACGCACGCGATCCGGGTAGGTGATGGTCCATTGCAGGGCTTGCATGCCGCCCAGGCTGCCGCCGATCACGGCGGCCCATTGGGCGATGCCCAGTCGGTCGGCGAGGCGCGCCTGGCTGTGCACCCAGTCTTCGACGGTCAGTACCGGAAAGTCGGCGCCGAAGGGCTTGCCGGTTTCCGGGTTGAGGCTGCTGGGGCCGGTGGAGCCGTTGCAGCCGCCGAGGTTGTTCAGGCTGACCACGAAGAACTTGTCTGTGTCGATGGGCTTGCCGGGGCCGATGCAGCTGTCCCACCAGCCGGGTTTGCGCTCGTCGACGCTGTGAAAGCCTGCGGCGTGATGGTGGCCGGACAAGGCGTGGCAGATCAGCACGGCGTTGCTCGCCGTGGCATTCAGTTGGCCGTAGGTTTCGTAGATCAGGTCGTAGGCTGGCAGCGAACGGCCACAGGCCAGGGCCAGCGGTTCGCTGAAGTGCGCCACTTGGGGCACCACCAGTCCAACGGAATCGGGGGGGAAGGCAGTTGGCATCGACCCTGCTCTCGTTTAAATGAGGCGTAAGTCTAAAGAGCGGGGGACCCAGCGGCAAGCAATGGTCTGCGCGCATTGATCGTTCCCACGCTCCGCGTGGGAATGCAGCCGATGACGCTCCGCGTCGCACCCCGCATGGGGGGACGCAGAGCGTCCCAAGAGGCGTTCCCACGCAGAGCGTGGGAACGATCATGCGGTCAGATCAGGCCGAACAGCTCTTTAGGCATGAACGCATAGAACGCCAGACGCGGAATCACCCAGCTCTGAATCAGCTGGATCGCGATAAACGCGAAGATCGGCGAGATATCCAGCCCGCCCAGGTTCGGGATCAGGCGACGGAATGGCGCCAATACGGGCTCGGTGATCTGATATACCAGCTCGGCACCCGGGCTGCGGCTGCCCGGTGCGACCCAGGAGAGGATCACGCTGATGATCATCGACCAGAAGATGATCTTCAAAAACAGCGAGAAAATGCCGATCAGCGCCCATGGCAGCAGCAGCACCGTAAAGGCCTGGTAGCCGTTGAGCATCAGGATCACCACAAACAGCAGAATCTGCAGCAGCAGTGCCAGTACCAGCGACGACATGTCCAGCCCGAACAGGCTCGGGATCACGCGGCGCAGCGGCTTGAGCAGGGGTTGGGTGGCCTTGACCACGAACTGGCACAGCGGGTTATAGAAGTTCGCCCGCACCAGTTGCAGGATAAAGCGCATCAGCACGATCAGCAGGTACAGGCTGCCCAGGGTCTGGATGATGAAGACGGCAGCGTCATTGATTCCGAGCATGTTTGATTACCTTGGTAAGGGACGACTATTTGCCCAGTTGTTCGGCCATCTCGGCTGAACGATGTGCCGCAGCACCCAGTGCTTTTTCCACCAGGGCTTCAAAGCCTCCGGCCTGGAACGATTCGATGGCGGCTTGCGTGGTGCCGCCCGGAGACGTTACGCGACGGCGCAGCTCGGCCGCATCCACCTCGCTGGACACCGCCATCTTCGCGGCGCCCAGGGCGGTCTGCTCGGCCAGTTGCTCGGCAACGTCGGCGGGCAGGCCCAGTTTCACCCCGGCGGCGGTCATGGCTTCGATCAACAGGAAGAAGTACGCCGGGCCACTGCCGGAAACGGCGGTGACCGCGTCCAGTTGCTGCTCCTGCTCCAGCCACAGGGCGATGCCCACGGCGGATAACAGTTGCTGGGCTTGATCACGCTGCGCGGCGCTGACTTCGGCGGTGGCGTACAAACCGCTCACGCCCTGGCGCAACAACGACGGGGTATTCGGCATGCAGCGAACGATCGGTTGGGCGCCGAGCCAGTTGTTCATGCTGGCGCAAGTGATGCCGGCCGCGATGGACACCACCAGTTGATGGGCCTGTAGGCTCGGGCGCAGGCTTTCGCACACGGCTTTCATGGCCTGGGGCTTGACCGCCAGCAGGATCACGTCGACGCCTTCAATGGCCTCGGCGTTGTCGGCAAAGGTTTCAATGCCGTGTTCGGCGCTGACACGGGCGCGGGTCTCGGCGCCCGGGTCGCTGGCGCGAATCTGCGCAGCGTCCAGGCCCTTGGCCCGCAGGCCGCCGATCAGGCTGGCCGCCATGTTACCGGCGCCGATAAAGGCAATACGCATGTCTTTCATGACAGGTCCTTAGCTAAATGAACGTCAGCCATTTCACGGCTGGCCGTAGTCGCGGGCGCCAAACAGCGCGGTACCGATCCGCACCCAGGTGGCGCCTTGAGCGATGGCCGACTCGAGGTCGTGGCTCATGCCCATGGAAAGTGTGTCCAGTGGCAGGTTCAGGCTGCCTTGCAGCTCGCGCACCGTGGCGAACGCGGCATCCTGCGCCGCGCGATCTTCAGTCGGTTCGGGGATCGCCATCAAGCCCCGCAGCTTCAGGCGCGGCAGGGCGCTGATGGCGTTGGCCAGGGCCGGCAGGTCGGCGGGCGTACAGCCGGACTTGCTGGCTTCGCCACTGACGTTGACCTGGATGCAGATATTCAGCGCAGGCAGGTCGGCAGGGCGTTGTTCGGACAGGCGTTGTGCGATTTTCAGGCGGTCCACGGAATGCACCCAGGCGAAGTTCTCGGCGATCGCGCGAGTCTTGTTCGATTGAATGGGGCCGATGAAGTGCCAACTCAAGGGCAGGTCGGATAATTGCGCCTGTTTGCCCAGGGCTTCCTGCAGGTAGTTTTCACCAAAATCATGCATCCCCGCGGCATAGGCTTCACGTACCGCTTGCGCCGGTTTGGTCTTGCTCACGGCCAGCAGGTGGATGCCGCTTGCGTCACGCTGCACGGCGTCGGCGGCGGCGCGGATGCGCTGGCTAACCAGGCCGATGTTGTCTGCTATCGTCGACATTCAAGTTGCGCCCGTGGATATGGAGTCCGCGGCATTCTACTGGAAATGGAAAGCCCTATGGATATCACTGAATTACTGACGGCCAGCGTGCGCCGTGGCGCCTCCGACCTGCACCTGTCGGCCGGCTTGGCGCCGATGTTGCGCATCGATGGCGAGGTCTGGCCGCTGGATGGCCCGGTGCTGGCCGGGTCGCAGGTAGCGGATTTATTGAGCCCTTTGCTCAACCAGCACCAACAAAAGGATTTCGAAACATCTCTTGAAACAGACTTTGCCTTCGAACTGCCCGGCTTGGCGCGCTTTCGCGTGAATGTGTTCCAGCAGGCGCGGGGCGTGGGGGCGGTGTTTCGCACCATCCCCAGCGACATCCAGAGCCTGGAAAGCCTTGGCCTGGGTGAGGTGTTCCAGCGTATAGCGCAGCTGCCGCGCGGCCTGGTGCTGGTGACCGGGCCCACCGGCTCGGGCAAGTCCACTACTTTGGCGGCGCTGATCGATTATCTGAATCGGCATCGACGCCAGCACATCCTTACGCTGGAAGACCCCATCGAATTTATCCACCGGCCGAAAATGGCGCTGATCAACCAGCGGCAGGTGCATCGCGATACCCACAGCTTCTCGGTGGCGCTGCGCTCGGCATTGCGCGAAGACCCGGACGTCATCCTGGTGGGCGAGCTACGTGACCTGGAAACCATCCGCCTGGCGCTGACGGCCGCTGAGACGGGGCATCTGGTATTTGGCACCCTGCACACCACCTCGGCGGCAAAGACGGTAGACCGGCTGGTGGACGTGTTCCCTGGCGGGGAAAAGGCCATGGTCCGCTCGATGCTGTCGGAGTCGCTGCAGGCGGTGGTGTCCCAGGTGCTGGTCAGGAAGATCGGCGGCGGACGTGTCGCGGCTCACGAAATCATGCTGGGCACGCCGGCCATTCGTAATCTCATCCGCGAAGACAAAGTGGCGCAGATGGTCTCGGCGATCCAGACCGGCGGGGCGCTGGGGATGAAAACGCTGGATATGAGCTTGAAGGCGCTGGTGAGCGAGGGTGTGATCAGCGCAGAGGAGGCGCGAGGGAAGGCGAGGGTGCCGGCAGACATTTGAGATTCAGCAAACAATGAAACCAAATGTGGGAGGGGGCTTGCCCCCGATAGCGGTGTATCAGCCAATGAATCTGTTGACTAATACTCTGCCATCGGGGGCAAGCCCCCTCCCACATTGTTTACTGTATTTTCAGCCTGGAATCAGCGCTGCACGATCCGCAGGGTGTTGTTCTGCTCTTTGGGCAGCACCCGCTTGGCGATCACGTAGTTCTTGTCCCAGAACGGCTTTTTCAGTGTATCGATGCTCACCGACTTGCCACGACGCGGCGCGTGGATAAAGCGGTCGTTACCCAGGTAGATGGCAACGTGGTTTACCTGGCGGCTCTTGAGCTTGAAGAACAGCAAATCGCCCGGCTTCAGGTCTTTGCGATCAACTTTCAAGCCGTGGCCGGCCGCCATGGCGTTGGACGTACGCGGTAAATCCACCGCCTTGACGTCGTTGAACGCATATTTTACCAGGCCGCTGCAGTCGAACCCTTTACTTGGGCTGCTGCCGCCCCAACGATAAGGAGTACCGAGCACGTTCACGGCGCGGCTGAGGACATTGCTGCTCTGCTTGGTGTTCACGGCCAACTGGGTGGAAAGCACTTTGCCGTGGGCCTTGCTCAGTTGAGTCGGGCGGCTGACGGTGGGCTTTGCCGATTTGGCGGTGCTGGGTGTGCTATGGACTTTAGGGGTAAAACCGTTAACGTTTGGAAGACGTTGCTCACGATTGGTGGCGTGGGCGGCCAGTGGCATTAATAGGCAAATGGTTAGCCATGTCTTGATAAATGGTCGCATTAGGCGTGGCTCATATGGGTTTGCGCGCAACTTTATAACAGCTTTTTGTGCTGTTCTCAGGCCGTTTGTCGACTGAACCTTGGGGTCAAATTCGGAAAAAACGCGACGATTAGCCGCAATTGTCCGACACAAGTCAGGTGGCATAAGGGTTTGAGGGCAGAACGATACCATTTACCGTGCGTCGGGCGCCCGTAAAAAAGTCACAAAAAAAATGAACAAATTTATCTATTGAGTGAAAAGAGGTCCTTCATGAACACCTATCAACAGGTTGCTTCGCAGCAAGACACCCACAGCAAGGTGATCGGTTACCTGCTATGGATTTTCGGTTTCACCGGCGCGCATCGCTTCTATTACGGCAAGCCGGTCACCGGGACGATCTGGTTTTTCACCTTCGGCCTGCTGGGTATTGGCTGGCTGATCGACCTGTTCCTGATCCCGGCCATGGACCGTGAAGCCGACCTGCGTTTTACCGCCGGGCCGATCGAATACAACGTGGCCTGGATTCTGTTGGCGTTTCTGGGCGTGTTCGGCGTGCACCGCATGTACCAGGGCAAATGGATCACCGGCCTGATCTACTTGCTGACCGGCGGTTTGTTCCTGATTGGGGTGCTGTATGACTTCTGGACATTGAACAGCCAGGTTTCGCTCCGCAATGCCGAGCGCAATGGCGGGCGCTGATCTCCCGGCCAAATAGAGAACCACATGTGGGAGGGGGCTTGCCCCCGATTGCAGTGTGTCAGCCAATAGATTTGGTAGCTGACACTCCGCCATCGGGGGCAAGCCCCCTCCCACATTTACTGAGCCCACTTGAAATTTGTTTCAAGCCTGGTAGCTGATCCGCCCATCCATCAGGGTGTAGCGCACCGTGGCCGGCAGGCTGTGACCAATGAACGGGCAGTTTTCGCCCCTGGACAGCCAGTGTTCCCCGGCAACCGTGGAACTGGCCGGGTCGAACAGCACCAGATCCGCCGCCGAACCCACCGCCAACTTACCCGCCGGCAGGCGCAAGGCCTCGGCCGGGCCGGCGCTCAGGCGTGCCAGCAGCGTAGGCAGGTCCAGCAGGCCATCCTCCACCAGGGTCATTGCCAGCGGCAGCAGCAACTCGACGCTGCTGATACCGGGCTCGGTGGCACCGAACGGCGCCAGCTTGGCATCGCGCTCGTGGGGCTGGTGATGGCTGGAGATCGCCGAGACCACGCCTGACTTCACCGCCGCACGCAAACCTTCACGGTCGGCCAGGGTACGCAGCGGCGGTTGCACGTGGTACAGGCTGGAGAAGTCAATCAGCGCCTCATCGGTCAGGATCAACTGGTACAACGCCACGTCCGCCGTCACCGGCAAGCCACGGGCCTGGGCCTGGGCGATCAGCGCGACGCCGCGGGCACTGGTCAACTGGCTGAAATGCGCGCGTACGCCGCTTTGTTCCACCAGCAACAGGTCACGGGCCAGGGCCACGGTTTCTGCGGTTTCCGGGATGCCCGGCAAGCCGAGGAAGCTGGCCACCGCGCCTTCATGGGCCAGGCCGCCTTCAGCCAGGTCGCGGTCCTGGGAATGAAAGATCACCGTCAGGTCGAACGTGGCCGCGTATTCCAGGGCCCGGCACAGGGTGCGCGTGCTGCGAAAGCTCTCCAGGCCGTTGCTGAACGCCACGCAACCGGCGTCGCGCAAGGCGATCAGCTCAGCCAACTGCTCGCCCTCCAGGCCTTTGCTCAGCGCGCCCACAGGGAACACTTTGCAGTTGCCCGCTTCACGGGCGCGGTCGAGGATCAGCTCGGTGACCGCCGAGGTGTCCAGGACTGGCTTGGTGTTCGGCGGGCAGCACAGGCTGGTCACGCCACCGGCGGCGGCGGCGCGGGTTTCGCTGGTGATGTTGCCTTTGCGACTGTAGCCCGGCTCGCGCAGGGCGACGTTGAGGTCCACCAGCCCAGGCGCGGCGACCAGGCCTTTGGCGTCGATGCTTTCGACTGCGCTGAAGCCTGCGGGCGCGGCACCGATGGCGATAATCTTGCCGGCGTCCAGGTGAAGGTCGGTGACTTGATCCAGGCCGCTGGCCGGATCGATGACTCGGGCGCCGAGAATGCTGAGCTTCACTGGGCGTTCTCCTGCTCGAATTGACGTTGCGCGGTTTGCCCGCTCATGGCCATGGACAGCACGGCCATGCGGATGGCGATGCCGTAGGTCACCTGATTGAGAATCACCGATTGCGGGCCGTCGGCGACCGCCGATTCGATTTCCACCCCTCGGTTGATCGGGCCCGGGTGCATCACGATGGCATCCGGCTTGGCGCCGGCCAGGCGCGCGGTGGTCAGGCCGAACAGGCGATAGAATTCGCCCTCGCTCGGCAGCAGGCCGCCGGCCATGCGTTCGCGTTGCAGGCGCAGCATGATCACCACGTCCACATCCTTGAGGCCTTCTGCCATGTTGGTGTAGACCTTCACGCCGTACTGCTCGATGCCGATGGGCAGCAGGGTTTTCGGGGCGATCACGCGGATGTCCGGGCAGCCCAGGGCTTTGAGGGCCAGCATGTTCGAGCGCGCAACCCGCGAGTGCAGGATGTCACCGACGATGGCCACCGAGAGGTTTTCAAAGCCGCCCTTGTGCCGACGGATGGTGAGCATGTCGAGCATGCCCTGGGTCGGGTGGGCGTGGCGACCGTCGCCGCCGTTGATGATTGCCACATTCGGGCACACGTGTTCGGCGATGAAGTGCGCGGCGCCGGAGTCACCGTGGCGCACCACGAACATGTCGGCGGCCATGGCTTCCAGGTTGCGCAGGGTGTCGAGCAGGGTTTCGCCTTTGCTGGCCGACGAGGTGGACACGTTCAGCGTGATCACGTCAGCCGACAGCCGCTGGGCCGCCAGTTCAAAGGTGGTGCGGGTGCGCGTGGAGTTCTCGAAGAACACGTTGCAGATGGTCTTGCCGCGCAGCAGCGGGACCTTCTTCACCGCCCGGCCACCGACTTCGAGGAACGAGTCGGCGGTGTCGAGGATTTCGGTGAGCAGTTCGCGGGGCAAACCATCGAGGGACAGGAAGTGTTGCAACTGGCCCTGAGCATTGAGCTGCAGCGGGCGCTTGGCATCTAGAGGCGTCATCGCGGGGACTCTGTACAAGGCGGTTTAAAGGGCAAGGTCTTGCAGTTCGAGTTCGAGCGGCGTGGGACCGGACAATTTTACCCGTTGGTGGGCTTCCAGGGACAGTGTCGCGCCGACCACATCCGGGCTGATCGGCAATTCGCCGGCGTCCAGGTCCAGCAGGCATACCAGCGTGATACTGGCCGGGCGGCCGTAGTCGAACAATTCATTCATGGCCGCGCGGATGGTACGACCGCTCATCAGCACGTCGTCGATCAGCACCAGGTGCTGGCCTTCAACCTCGAACGGCAGCGCCGAGGGTTGCACTTGCGGGTGCAGGCCGTTCTGGCTGAAATCGTCACGATAGAAGGACACATCCAGCGTACCCAGGGGCGAATCACTGCCCAGCGCTTCCAGCAAGGCCTGGGCCACCCACACACCGCCGGTGCGGATGCCAATGAAGCGCGGCTCGCTGATGCCACGGTGTTCCAGGTGCGCGTTGAGGCGTAACGCCATCTGACTGATCAGTTCGGCGGGATTGGGCAGGCTCATGGTGGCTCCTCATTAAGTGTGCAGGAGCGAGCTTGCTCGCAAAAAACCTCAACGATAACGCGTGAAGCCTGGATATACGCGGTGCCTGTGAGTTCTTCGCGAGCAAGCTCGCTCCTACAAAAGCGGCATAGCAACAAGCCGCGTCAGTCAGGATTCAAATAAAGCGGTGTTTTCATCCAGCCAGCCCTGCAACAACAGGGCGGCGGCGATGGCATCCACGGGGTTGTCGCGGTAGCTGCCTTTCTGTCCGCCACGGTCGCGTCGTTCGCCCTTGGCTTCAAAGGTGGTCAGGCGTTCATCGTGGGTATAGAAGGGCAGGTTGTAGCGGCCGTTGAGGCGGCGGGCGAATTTTTCGGCGCGCAGGCACATGTCGCTGGGCGTGCCGTCCATGTTCAAGGGCAGGCCGACCACCACTGCATCGGGCTTCCACTCCTTGATCAGCGCTTCGACCTGGTTCCAGTCCGGCACGCCGTTCTGGGCCTTCAATGTGCACAGCTCGCGGGCCTGGCCGGTGATGACCTGGCCCACCGCCACACCGATCTGCTTGGTGCCGTAGTCAAAGCCGAGGATCAGACGCAAGGCCATCAGGCGTGCCCCGCCTGGCTGGTCAACAGGCTGAGGTTGACCCGCAGCTTGGCGGCGGCGGCTTCCAGGCGCAGTTCGCTGGCGGTGTTGAACAGGATGTCGGCGTCGAAAGGGCAGGTCAGCCAGGCATTGCTGGCCAGTTCGGCCTCCAGTTGCCCAGCTTCCCAACCGGCGTATCCCAGGGTGATCACACTTTGTTCAGGGCCGACGCCGTCGGCAATCGCGAACAACACGTCCTGGGATGTGGACAGGGATACGCCCTCAAGGTCCACCGTGGCCTGGAATTTCGGCCCGGTGGGGTGCAACACGAAACCGCGATCGGTCTGCACCGGCCCGCCGATATAGATCGGCACGCCCTGGCAACTGGCGGGAGGGTCGATTTCCGGGCGCAGTTGCTCGAGGATATCGGCCAGGTTCAGCTCCTGCGGGCGGTTCACCACCAACCCCATGGCACCATTGGCCGTGTGCTCGACGATGTAGGTCAAGGTCTGCGCAAAGTTCGGGTCGGCCATGTGGGGCATGGCGATCAGGAAATGGTGCTTGAGGTAGGTCGGGCTGACATTTTTCATGTCCGCTAGTGTGGCGTCGGAGGGGCGAACTGACAAGCTGAGCGTGACCCGAATAGAGCGCCGTCTGCTTTTCTGTAGGAGCGAGCTTGCTCGCGAAGGTCGTTAACGATGACGCAGTGCTATCAGGTAGTCCGCGCCGCCTATGCGTTTTTCGCGAGCAAGCTCGCTCCTACAGTGAAGGAAAGTGCCAGAGTCAATTGCTGGACAGCCGATCGCCCCTGGCGAATTTCCAGGTACGGATGATTTCCAGGCGGTCCACGTCGTTCAAGTCGCCGGTAAAGGGCGCAAAGGGTGCGGCCAGGCGCACGATGCGCTGGGCGGCCTGGTCCAGCAGGGGCTGGCCGGATGACTCCAGCACCTGCACTTCATAGAGCGAACCGTCGCGGTTGATCGACACCAGCAGGCGCAAATTGCCGTAGATCTGCTGGCGGCGTGCCTCTTCCGGATAGTTGAGGTTGCCGATGCGCTCGACCTTCTTGCGCCATTCATCTTTATACCAGGCGCCTTTGTCGCGCATGGTCGAGGCGGCGTTCAAGCGGTAGATGCGCGGGCGTTTGGCGTAGAGCTGTTGTTCGTGGGCCAGTTCGGCTTCCAGGCTGGAAATTTCGTCGGACAGCGTCGAGCTGTCGAATGTCGGCGCAGGCTTGACGGGCTCGGGGTTGGGCTCGGTTTTGGTCTTTTCGCGCTGGGTCGGGGCTTTTTGCGGCTTGGGCGCGACGGTGGTCACGGCAGCCTTGGGCGTCGCCTGTTTGACTTCCGGCCTGGCGGCCGGTGGCGGGGTGACTTTGTTGACCTTGTTGTCCTGGAACGGCGCCACTTCGGTGGTCTTGGGCACGGCTTTCTTGTCGAGGGTGCCGCTGCCTTGCTGGTTTTCCTGGGCGAGAAAGTCGGCCTTCTCGGGCTTTTTATCGCTCTTGAAGGTGGCGAGCGTGATTTCCAGGGTCTTGGTGATCTGTTTGGGTTCGACCAAGGTGAAACCCACGCCGAGAATCAGTGCAAGGTGAACCAGCGCCGCCAGGAACAGGGTAAATCCGAGCCGATCAGCCGGGCGCACGCCGCTGTGGGAGAGTTCGGGGGGCAGATCGGACGGGAGCGTCATGACAAAAAAACCAACATCGCGCGTTTCACAGGTGGCGCATGATAACGCAATGTTGGTGTGTGTCCGGCTGTTCTATGTCACTTGGCTTGTAGCTTGCGCTCAATGGCCGCCATCAGCATTTCGCCGATGTTCGTGCCAAATGCGTGATCAATCTCGCGAATACAGGTCGGACTGGTGACGTTGATTTCGGTGAGGTTCTCACCGATTACGTCAAGTCCTACAAACAGCAGGCCTTTTTCGCGAAGGGTCGGGCCGACTTGGGCGGCGATCCAGCGATCCTTGTCCGACAGCGGTCGCGCTTCACCACGGCCACCGGCGGCCAGGTTGCCACGGGTCTCGCCGGCCGCCGGGATGCGCGCCAGGCAGTAATCCACCGGCTCGCCGTCGATCATCAGGATGCGCTTGTCGCCGTCCTTGATCGCCGGCAGGTAGGCCTGGCCCATGATCTGCTGGGTGCCCAGCGCGGTCAGGGTTTCCAGGATCACCGACAGGTTCGGATCGCCCGCGCGGTGACGGAAGATCGAGGTGCCGCCCATGCCGTCCAGCGGCTTGAGGATCACATCGCCATGTTTGGCGGCGAATTCACGCAGCACGTCGGCGCGGCGGCTGACCACGGTCGGCGGCGTGCACTGCGGGAAGAGGGTGGCGAACAGTTTTTCATTGCAGTCGCGCAGGCTTTGCGGCTTGTTGACGATCAACACCCCGGCGCGCTCGGCCTGCTCCAGCAGGTAGGTGGAATACACGAATTCCATGTCGAACGGCGGGTCCTTGCGCATCAGGATCACGTCCAGATCGCTCAGGGGGCTGTCGATTTCATCCTGCAGCTCGAACCACTTCTCGGGGTTGGCGAATACCTGCAACGGACGCATCCGCGCACGAGCCTCGCCGTCGCCCTGGTAAAGGTCGCGCTGCTCCATATAGAACAGGCTCCAGCCGCGGGCCTGGGCGGCCAGGAGCATGGCCAGCGAGCTGTCCTTTTTATAGGAGATGCTGGCAATAGGGTCCATGACAATGCCGACGCGAACGCTCATGGGTTATTTCCTCTGGCAAATAGGGCGCATAAAAGTGGCGTCAGAGTGGCGCTGCGGCTGTTGCGGGTCAAGGAAAAACCACCAGGCGAGTGCCTCGATAGATTGCGCCCGGAGACTGTGCTAAAAAGACTGCCACAGCGCAGCAGCCCTTGAATTCCAAGGCTTGCGGGGCTCATCCTGTGACACATCAGGCAGTACACACCGAAAACCGATTCGCTGTGGCGATGGTAGAGCAACTATGGAACAGCATTCCAACGCCTTGAGAGTGATGGTGATCGACGATTCGAAAACGATCCGCCGCACCGCCGAGACGCTGTTGAAGAACGTGGGGTGCGAGGTCATCACGGCCATCGACGGTTTCGATGCCCTGGCGCGAATCGTGGATCATCACCCGCACATTATCTTTGTCGACATCATGATGCCGCGCCTGGATGGCTACCAGACCTGTGCGCTGGTGAAGAACAACCCGGCGTTCAAGTCGATCCCGGTGATCATGCTGTCCTCCAGGGACGGCCTGTTCGACAAGGCCAAGGGGCGTACCGTGGGGGTCGATCAGTTTTTGACCAAGCCTTTCAGCAAGGAAGAACTGCTGGGTGCGATCAAGGCCTATGTGCCTGCCTTCGCCGCAGTAGAACAAGCACACTGACGCCGCCCCCGAGGGCCGGCGCCGACCAATGTAGTGGGGAAAACCATGGCACGTGTTCTGATCGTCGACGATTCGCCGACTGAAATGTACAAACTGACCGGTATGCTGGAAAAGCATGGCCACCAGGTCTTGAAGGCCGAAAATGGCGCGGACGGCGTGGCCCTGGCCCGCCAGGAAAAGCCCGACGCAGTGTTGATGGACATCGTGATGCCGGGCCTCAATGGCTTCCAGGCCACGCGCCAGTTGTCCAAGGAGCCGGAAACCAACGGCATCCCGATCATCATCATCACCACCAAGGACCAGGAAACCGACAAGATCTGGGGCGCGCGCCAGGGTGCCAAGGATTACCTGACCAAGCCGGTGGACGAAGAAACCCTGATCGCCACGCTGAACAAGGTGCTGGCCGGTTGACGGCACGCCATCATGACCGAGTCGCAAACCGCCTTTGAGCTGCTGCTGGACATTGACCGCCGCTGCCGCCTGCTGGCCGCCGACCTGCCGTCCCAGGAAACCCGCCTGCAACGCTGGAGCGGGATTGGCTTTCGCCTGGGGCAGCACTGGTATGTGGCGCCCATGGGCGAAGTCGCCGAGGTGTTGCATGAGCCGCGCTGCACCCTGATGCCTGGAGTAAAGCCTTGGGTCAAGGGCGTGGCCAACCTGCGCGGGCGCTTGTTGCCGGTGATGGACCTGGGCGGGTTTCTCGGCCGGGAACTGTCCAAGGCACGCAAGCAGCGGCGGGTGCTGGTGGTGGAATACAACGATCTGTTTGTCGGGTTGCTGGTGGACGAGGTGGTGGGCATGCAACATTTTGCACTCGACGCGTGGATGGCGAGTACTGCCTCCGGCGCGCCGTTTATCCAGGGCCAGTTCGATGGCGACCCGCAGTGGCAGGTCTTCAGCCCCTTCGCCCTGGCCCAGGCTCCAGGCTTCATGGATGTGGCCGCATGAGCACCGTGACCCCGCCCAAGCCCCAGGCTGCCTCGCGCAGCCGCTCGCAGATCATCGTGCTGTTTATCGCACTGATCGTGTTCATCATGCTGTTGTTCGCCAACTTCGCGTACCTCAACACCCAGTCCACCTACGACAAACAGTACATCGGCCACGCGGGCGAACTGCGGGTGCTGTCCCAGCGCATCGCCAAGAATGCCACCGAAGCCGCCGCCGGCAAGGCGGCCGCGTTCAAGCTGCTGGGCGAGGCGCGCAACGACTTTGCCCAGCGCTGGGGCTACCTGAAAAAAGGCGACCCGCAAACCGGCCTGCCGGCCGCGCCCACTGCCGTACGCGCCGAGATGCGCGCGGTGCAGACCGACTGGGAAGCCCTGCTGAAAAACACCGACGCCATTTTGGCCAGTGAACAGACCGTACTGTCGTTGCACCAGGTGGCCGCCACCCTCGCCGAAACCGTGCCGCAATTGCAGATAGAGTCGGAAAAAGTCGTCGACATCCTGCTCCAGCGCGGCGCCCCCGCGAGCCAGGTGGCGCTGGCCCAGCGCCAGTCACTGCTGGCCGAGCGCATCCTGGGTGCGGTCAATACCGTGCTCGCCGGCGACGAAACCGCCGTGCAGGCCGCCGATGCCTTTGGTCGCGACGCCAATCGTTTTGGCGTGGTGCTCAATGGCATGCTCAACGGCAACCCCGGCCTGCGCATCACCCAGGTCGAAGACCCTGACGCCCGCGCGCGGCTGGGGGAAATTGCCGAACTGTTCGAATTCGTCTCGGGCTCCGTGGATGAAATCCTCGAAACCTCGCCGCAGTTGTTTCAGGTACGCGCGTCGGCGAGCAATATTTTCAACCTGTCGCAAACCCTGCTCGATGAAGCCTCGCACCTGGCCACCGGTTTCGAGAACCTGGCCGGCGGGCGCAGCCTGGATACCCTCGGCGGCTATGCGCTGGGGCTGCTGGCGCTGGCCTCGATCATCCTGATCGGCCTGGTGATGGTGCGCGAGACCAACCGCCAACTGCGCGAAACCGCCGAAAAGAACGAGCGCAACCAGAACGCGATCATGCGCCTGCTGGACGAAATCGAAGACCTGGCCGACGGCGACCTGACCGTCACGGCCTCGGTCACCGAAGACTTCACCGGCACCATTGCCGATTCGATCAACTATTCGGTGGACCAACTGCGCGACCTGGTGGCCACCATCAACCTCACTGCCGGGCAAGTCGCCGGTGCGGTGCAGGAGACCCAGGCCACCGCCATGCACCTGGCCCAGGCCTCGGAGCATCAGGCCCAGCAGATTGCCGAAGCCTCCACCGCGATCAACCAGATGGCCCAGTCCATCGACCAAGTATCGGCCAACGCCGCCGAGTCCTCCGCAGTGGCGGAGCGTTCGGTGGAGATTGCCAACAAGGGCAACGAGGTGGTGCACAACACCATCCACGGCATGGACAACATCCGCGAACAGATCCAGGACACTGCCAAGCGCATCAAGCGCCTGGGTGAGTCGTCCCAGGAGATTGGCGACATCGTCAGCCTGATCGACGACATCGCCGACCAGACCAACATCCTCGCCCTGAACGCGGCCATCCAGGCGAGCATGGCCGGGGACGCCGGGCGAGGTTTTGCGGTGGTGGCCGATGAAGTGCAACGCCTGGCCGAGCGCTCGTCGGCCGCCACCCGGCAGATCGAAAACCTGGTGCGGGCGATCCAGACCGATACCAACGAAGCCGTTATCTCCATGGAACAGACCACCACCGAAGTGGTGCGCGGCGCGCGGCTGGCCCAGGACGCCGGGGTGGCGCTGGAAGAGATCGAAGGCGTGTCGAAAACCCTGGCGGCACTGATCCAGAGCATTTCCAATGCCGCGCAGCAGCAGACCTCGTCGGCGGGGCAGATTTCACTGACGATGAATGTGATTCAGCAGATCACCACGCAGACGTCGTCGGGTTCCACGGCGACGGCCGAAAGCATTGGTAACCTGGCAAAAATGGCCAGTCAGTTGCGCCGGTCGGTGTCGGGGTTCACGCTCCCGCCGCCCAAGCAGGTCGAAGAGTGAAATGAGCTCCAAAAATCACCACAGTCCAAATGTGGGAGGGGGCTTGCCCCCGATAGCGGTCTGACAGTCAATAAGTGGGTCGCCTGACACACCGCTATCGGGGGCAAGCCCCCTCCCACACTTAATCTCCATGTGTTTCAAGAACACCAGCAACCCATGAATTCCAAGCGGAGCAGTTATGGTTGATCGGCACGACTACGTGGCCCTCGAATGGGTCAAGGGCGATATTGCCGAAACCCTGAAGCAGGCCCGTTCGGCGCTGGACGTTTACGTTGAAACCGGCGACGCCATTGAGGCGTGCCTGGCCGGTATCCACCAGGTACATGGCGCGCTGCAGATGGTCGAGTTCTACGGCGCGGCGCTGCTGGCTGAAGAGATCGAAGCCCTGGCCCTGGCGCTGCAGGCCGGGCACGTCGGCCAGCGCGACGAAGGTATCCGCCTGCTGCAACAGGCCCTCGGCCAATTGCCGCTGTACCTGGACCGCGTGCACAGCGCCCGTCGCGACCTGCCGCTGGTGGTGTTGCCGCTGCTCAACGACCTGCGCAGCGCCCGCGGTGAAAGCCTGCTGTCGGAGACCAGCTTGTTCAGCCCGCAGTTGTTGACCATCGCGGCGCTGCCCGACGAGGCACTGGCCCAACGCACACCGCCGGACCTTCACCCGCAACTGCGCCAATGGCACGCGCTGCTGCAACAGGCCCTGGCCGGGTTGCTGCGCGAGGACCACGGGCCGAGCAACCTGGAAGACATGGCGCGGGTCTTCGCGCGCCTGGAAGCGCTGTGCCAGGGCGCGCCGTTGTTGCCGCTGTGGCAGGTCGCCTCGGCGCTGGTCGAAGGCATGCTGACGGGTGTGATCGCCAACAGCCCGGCACTGCGCAGCCTGCTCAAGGCCAGCGGCAAGCAACTCAAGCGCCTGCTGGCGCAGGGCATCGGCGGGATCAACCAGCCGGCGCCGGATGAATTGCTCAAGAGCCTGCTGTTCTACGTCGCCAAAGTCACTCGGCCGACGCCGCGCATGCAAAGTCTCAAGGAACGCTACGGTCTGGATGAGGCCTTGCCCGACAGTGCCGTGGTCGATGCCGAGCGCGCGCGCCTGGCCGGGCCGGACCGCAACGCCATGGGCTCGGTACTCGGCGCATTGTGCGAAGAGCTGGTACGGGTCAAGGAGCGCCTCGATCTGTTCGTGCGCAGCGACCGCCAGCATTCCCAGGACCTGGACCCGCTGCTGGCACCGCTGCGGCAGATCGCCGACACCCTGGCGGTGCTCGGTTTCGGCCAGCCGCGCAAAGTCATCATCGACCAGCTTGCCGTGGTATTGAGTCTGGTCCAGGGGCAGCGCGAACCCAGTGACGCCGTATTGATGGACGTCGCCGGGGCGTTGCTCTACGTCGAGGCCACGCTGGCCGGAATGGTCGGCACCGTCGAACCGCAAAGCCGTGAAGACAGCCGCCTGCCGACCACCGACCTGACCCAGATCCACCAATTGGTGATCCGCGAATCCTGTCAGTGCCTGCGCCAGGCCAAGGAATTGGTGATCGACTGCATCGAGGCCGACTGGGACCGCCAGCGCCTGGAATCCCTGCCTGAGCTGTTGAGCCAGGTGCGCGGCGCCCTGGCGATGATTCCACTGCCGCGCGCGGCGAGCTTGATGCGCGGGTGTACCGATTACGTTGATGAGCAGTTGATGGTCAATGACACCGCGCCCGCTGAGGCGCAGTTGGCGCGCTTTGCCGACGTGATCAGCAGCCTTGAATACTACCTGGAACGCATGCTCCAGGACCCCGACGCTGCGGGCGAAAAAGTCCTGGAACTGGCCACTCAGGCCCTGAGCGAGCTGGGCTATCTGCCGCAGGAAAAACCCTGGCGCCAGGCATTGGCTGCACCCGAGGGTGTCTTGTCCGGCGACACCGCGCCAAGCCAATCGCGGTTCGATGCGCTGGCCAGCCCCACTTCGCGCCTCAACCCGCCGGCCCTGCAACGTCCGGGCAGTCTGCTGCCGCCTCCCCGCGATGAAGCGCCGATTGACGACGAGTTGCGTGAAGTCTTCCTCGAAGAGACCGACGAAGTCCTTCAGGTGCTGCACCGTTACTTGCCCGACTGCGCGGACAAAACCGCCCAGGGCGAAATGCGCCGTGCCTTCCACACCTTGAAAGGCAGCGGTCGCATGGTCCGCGCCCTGGTCGTGGCCGAACTGGCCTGGGCCGTGGAAAACCTGCTCAACCGCGTGCTGGAGCGCAGCGTGGCGATCGGTCCCGAGGTGCGGCAGGTGCTGGATGAGGCGG
>NZ_CVTX01000131.1:3593-32294 GCF_900005715.1 Pseudomonas sp. 34 E 7 | reverse complement strand
GATGTTTAAAGCTGGGGCAATGAACTCGTCGAATTTCTTCCCGCTTTAAGAGTTTGCCGACGCGCTTTTACACACTCTGGGCTGGCAAGTAGAGTTAGGAAATCAACTCGTCCCTTTTTATAAAGTAGGTGCAAATGGTGGCTCCCTTCGTTCTCCAGGACTTTGATGTTGGATGGGTCGCCACCGACGCCGTCGGGCAGGTTGCGCTCTTCACTACGGGGGGGCCGGGGCCGGTTCCTGATTCCGCAATGCCCTCCGTCGAAAACTCCGAAGAATTTGTCCTTTCATTGCCGGAGGTGTCCGATGTAGATCGGGTCACTGCCAGGGCTGGCGTAAACGCTTTCGTTGAATTTGCCAAACGTGGGTTCTTCGCGTACGACTGGTCAGACGTTCATCGCGATTCACGCCAGGCCTTGAGGGGGTATGAGCTGCAATGCCGCCCACTGAATCCACTGACACTTTTCGATTTGCCTGCCCCTTTACGGGCATTAGCTGAGGCTACTCGGCTATCTGATGTAACCTTCGGAGCACCCATCATAGTGATAGGTGATCAGGTTTCTTAGCCTTCATTCGGCGATTCGGAGCCGCTTTTTTGGGCCGGAAGCTTTCAGTTGCGTACCGCAGCTCCCGGCCAATAGCAGACAGATCGTTCTACAGCCTCGGCGCTTTGTATCAGCCAGCAGAGCACTAGCGCAGAGAGGAAAAATACTGAGTAGGCGGTTTACCCAGTGCTTTCTTGAACATAGTGATGAATGCATTAACAGAGTCATATCCCAGGATGCCCGCCACACGTTGCACGGATACCCCCTCCGCCAAATGACTCAGTGCGATCATCAAATGCAATTGTTGACGCCAGCGTCCGAAGCTCAGCCCGGTCGTGCTTTCTACAAGCCTGGCCAGCGTTCGTTCACTGGTTGCAAGCCGAGTGGCCCACTCGCGCAACGTGGTTCGGTCGCCTGGATCTGAGAAGAGCGTATCCGCGATTTGTTTGATCTTGGGGTGGTCTGATATCGGCAAATGCAGCTCTTTCAGCGGGGCATCGGAAAGCTGCTCAAGCAGCACTGCAACCAGCCGAGCTGTCTTGCCCTCGGAATGGTAAGCAGGTTCCTGTTCAGCGAGATGCAGGACCATCTCCCGAACAAGGGGCGTAATGGCAACCGTGCAGCATTCTTCAGGCATGGCTGCCGCACCGGGCTCAACGAACAGAAAGCAGGTCCGGGCGTTTTCGGTCACTCGGCAACTGTGCGGCGTGCCGCCCGGGATCCATACGGCGTGCTGGGGAGGGACAAGCCAGAGTGCATTTTGCACCTCACAGCTCACTGCGCCATGCAAAGACAGGATGAGCTGGCCTTTGCGATGATCATGCGGACGGGCACCCGAATCATTGAGGTCAGGCGCAACCTTGAGGGCAATCGCTGCCTGGGCGAAAAGGTCTGAATCGAAATCTTCCGGCGAGGAAACGACATTTTTTGAGCTTGGCATAATTTAGATATCAGGTGTCTTGATATCTATATTAGCCGGTTCTGAAGTTCTCTACAGTTGTCTTCTTTTAAGAGGACAGATAAAGAATATGTCAGATACAAAAAACAAGTGGCATGCCATCGCGCTCGTCGCAGGCATTCTGCTTATCGCCGTGAACCTGCGCGTTCCCTTTACCAGCATCGCGCCCGTTTTGCCGCTGATCCAGAATGATTTTGGCTTGAGCGCCTCAGCTCTAGGCCTGCTTACTTCACTGCCATTACTTGCCTTTGCAGCCTTCTCCCCGCTCAGCGCATCGGTCGCCCGCAGGTTCGGCATCGAGCGCACGCTTTTCGGTGCACTGTTGGTCATTTCAGCGGGCATCCTGCTCCGCTCCGCAGGCAGCGCATGGGTGTTGTACGCCGGTACGATATTGATAGGCACTGGGATCGCCCTGGGCAACGTGCTGCTGCCCGGCCTGATCAAACGCGACTTCTCGACAAAAATGGCGTCCATGACCGGCGCTTATTCCATCACCATGGGTGCAGCGGGCGCTGTCGGTTCAGCCGTAATAGTTCCGCTGACCCAATCATGGGGATGGCCGATTGCCCTGAGTTTGTTGGTCGCAGCCCCGGTGTTGGCGCTGGTGGTGTGGCTGCCGCAGTTGAAAAAACACGAACACGTAAATCTGTCAGGTCCGAAACAAGCGCCAACCGTGGCCGTCTGGCGTTCGCCGCTGGCATGGCAGGTCACACTGTTCATGGGGCTGAACGCGATGCCTTTTTATGTCGCCGTCGGCTGGCTGCCGACCATTCTGATGGACCATGGCATATCCCCGGAGCAAGCAGGCACGGTACACGGCACGCTTCAACTGACGACGGCCATTCCCGGCTTGATTCTGGCGGCCACGCTTCGTCGTCTCAAAGACCAGAAACTGGCAGCCGCTACCGTCAGCCTGTTAACCGCCTCATCCCTGATCGGGCTCATTTACGCGCCAGACTACGCCATGTTGTGGGCCGCGGTCCTGGGCTTCGGCTCTGGTGCCAGCATGATGCTCGGCCTGACCTTCATCGGCTTGCGCACAAAAAATGCCGGTGACACGGCGGCACTTTCAGGAATGGCGCAGTGCGTCGGCTACCTGATGGCAGCCGCAGGCCCCTTGCTGCTGGGCCAACTGTACGACTGGACCGGTGGCTGGACAGGACCGCTGCTGATCACAGCCGCAATCTCCGTAGCCGGAGCATTCACCGGCATGCTGGCCGGGCGCAACGTTCAACTTGAATCTGCTGAATCATCGTCGCGAACAAGCCCAGCAATCCAGTCAGCGAATGCGCTCACAGCTGGCGATAAAAAGCGCTGATGCGGGTATAGCAGGTGAACAGGAACCGATGCGGGCTGCCAGTCAGCAAGCACTTCGACCAGTCGCCCTTCTCGCAGATGCTCGCTGACCACGTTCTCAGCGAGCTGCACCAGCCCGAAGCCTTCAAGGCACATTTTGATGTAAAGCCCAGTCTCGTTGACGGCCGCTGTGCCGTTCACCGGGACTGAGATTTTTTCGGTACCACGGGCAAAGCGCATTTCACCTGCTTGCCTTGCGCGGCCCGAGAAGTAATGGATGGCCCGGTGGTGAGACAAATCTTGCGGATTTTGCGGAGTGCCGTTCTCTTCGAGATAGGCGGCAGACGCACAGGTTACCCAGCGAAACCGACCGAGTGGGCGCGCAACGAGCGTTGAGTCATCAAGCTCGCCTGTACGAATAACGCAATCGACACCCTCTTGAACCAGATCAACCTGCCGATCGTTGACGCCTATCATCAGGTAGATATCCGGGTAGCGCCTGTAGAAGTCTTGCAGGTTTGGCATGACGATGAAGTGTGCAATGCCACCCGGCATATCGACACGCAAACGCCCCTGTGGCCGTTTTACGGAATCCGTCAGGCTGGTCTCTGTGTGTTCGATCAGCTCCAATATTTCCCGGCATTGCGCCAGATATTGTGCGCCCTCAGAGGTCAGGCTGACCCGACGCGTTGTTCTGTTCAGCAGGCGTACCTGCAAGTACTTCTCAAGATTTTTAACGCTGCTGGTAACTGTGGAGGCCGGCAGATAGAGCGTCTGCGCCGCCTGGATAAAGCTTCCTGCTTCAGCCACACGTACGAAAACCTGCATCGCTTGAATACGGTCCATGACTGTTAGCAGCCTCAAAGCAGTGATCGGGTAAAGTCGTTATTATTCGTAGATATTGAATAATAAAAACAGTTTAACCATCTTTTTCCCGCAGTATCGCATTGCGTACATTGCTTCCAACGAAATTTGAAGAGGTGTACAGAAAATGGCTGAATATAACCGCAGCATTGTGCAGGCCCCGACCGCTCAGGCCGCCCGCACCCTTATCCGCGGCGCCACTGTGCTGAGCATGGACGGTGATATCGGCAATCTGGCGCGCGGCGATATCCTTATCGAAGGCAGCACCATCACGGCCATAGGTGAAAACATCGAGGCCGGCGACGCTATGGTTATCGAGGCATCCGGCATGATTGCCATGCCCGGCATGGTCGATACGCATCGTCACTCCTGGGAGGGCCAACTGCGTCGAATCAATCCGAATGCCGAAACCCTGGAAGACTACTGCAACGCAACGCACTTCTCGTTCGCCAAATACTATCGCCCGGCTGACATGTATATTGGCAATCTACTGACTGCATTGGGGTGCATCGATGCGGGCATCACGACCGTGGTCGATAACTCGCACAACAGCCGCACCGGCGCGCACTCCGACGCCGCGGTCGAGGCGCTGCTCGATGCTGGTATCCGGTCTGTACACGCCTCCGGTGCGCCAGTTTCTGGTGAGTGGGACAAAGCCCACTGGCCCGGCAACCTGGAGCGTCTCCAGGGGAAATACGTCAAGAACGGTGACAACCCGCTGCTCTCGCTGGCGGTAATGGCGCAGCTGGAGCCTGAGCTATGGGCTGAGGCCCGGCGCTTGGGGCTGCCTATCATTACCGAATTCTTCGGCGGGGACATGGCAGCTGAGTTGGAGGGTTTGCATCGCGAGGGTCTGCTGCGCCCCGATAACATCTTCAACCACTGCACAGCGCTGCCGGACGCCGGCTGGAAAATCATTCGCGAGGCTGGCGTGCGGGTCAACGTATGCCCGCGTTCAGATGCCCACTACGGCATTGAAGATGGAATGTTCGCCATGCAGTCGGCCCAGCGTCACGGCATCAGCCCGGGGCTGAGTGTCGATAACGAAACCTCCTATAGCGGTGACATGTTCATGGAGATGCGGGTGGCGTTCTACCTGCAACGCGTCATGGGCATGCACCAGCAGCGCTGCTGCGGCGCAGAGCATCATCCGGTGACCCTGCCGGCTCATGGCCTGCTCAAAGCCGCCACTCTTGACGGCGCCACCTGTGCAGGATTGCAGGACAAAGTCGGCACCCTGACCCCCGGCAAACAGGCCGACCTGATCCTTATCAATGCGCAGGACATCAACCTTTACCCGTCGGGTAACGCATTCGGCACCGTGGTACACGCGGCCGAACGCAGCAATGTCGACACGGTCATGATTGGCGGGCGCATCGTCAAGCGCGGCGGCAAGGTGCTGGGCGTGGACAGCGAAAGGCTGCGTGCAGCAATCGACGAATCCCGTGAGCATCTGTTTGCTGCCGCAGGCTACCAGCCGGATATTTTTGCCGAGACATTCATGCCGCTTGAGTCAGCCAAGTAAGGAGGCGCGAAATGAACGCAGCTTACTACCTGCTGGCCATCGCCGCGGGGCTTGGCATTACCCTGCAGACCACGCTGAATGGTCAACTCGCTAAAGGTGTGGGTGGAGATTCCGTAGCGGCGGCGCTGTTCTCATTTACTGCCGGAGCGGTGTGCCTGGGCGTCTTTTCATTGATGCGTGGCGGGATAGTGGCCTCACTGGCGGCTATACCTGCCCAGCCCTGGTGGAGCCTGCTGGGCGGTCTGCTGGGTGCCGGTGCCTTGCTTAGTTATGTGGTGCTTGCGCCAAAAATCGGCCTGTCAGCCCTGCTGGGCCTCGCTATCGCAGGTCAGATTATCTCCTCACTGGTTATCGATCATTTCGGATTGATGGGGGCATCGGAAAGGCCGGTGTCTCTCATCAAGTTGGCCGGGTCGATGGTGATGCTCGCAGGACTGGCCATCGCCCTGTTCGGTGACAGGTGGTCAGCGCTTTTCTCCAACTGACTGCCTTGTTTGCCCCATCCTGTTTCGTAGGACGCAACCATGTTTAAAACCCTAAGCGGCACCACCAGTCTTCTTGGCGAGTGCCCTGTCTGGTGTGAAAGAACGGAACGCCTGTTCTGGACCGATATCCCTGGTTGCGAACTGCTTGCTCTGGACCCCGTGAGCGGTGAAGTACAGCACTGGCGAGTGCCCGAGCCGCTGGGGTCGTTCGCCCTTACGACCAATACAGACGTATTGCTAATGGGATTGGCCTCCTGCCTAGGTTATTACAACCTGAGTACTCTTCGCTTCACCAAAATTACCATCACGCCTGGAGTACCCGGAACCCGGGTCAATGATGGCCGCTGCGACCGTATGGGCAACTTTGTGTTTAGCACTATGGATGCCGGTGAGGCGGTGCAAACTATAGGGCGATTTCACCGGTTCAATGCCGCGACGCTCAAGACTGAAACGCTGGACCTTCCCGAAGTGGCGATCCCGAACAGCATCTGTTTTAGCCCGGACGGTTCCACCATGTATTACGCGGACTCCCTGCAAGGATGCATTTTCTGCTGCGATTACCCGTCGCTAGAAAACCAGCGTGTATTCACTACAGTCAACGGTCAGGGTGCTCCAGACGGTTCTTGTATTGATGCGCAGGGCTTTCTCTGGAATGCGGAATGGGGCGGTAGCAGAGTCGTGCGTTACGCGACTGACGGCAAAGTTGACAGCGTGATCGACTCCCCGTGTATTCAGACCACTTGTCCGGTGTTAGCGGGACTTGGTTATGAAACGCTTTACTGCACCAGCGCACGGATAGGGCTGGATAAGCCGGCAGATTTCGATGGCACGCTGATAAAAGCCGAAGCCGTTTTAGCTGCCGGATCCCCTGAAGAGCGATTTACAGGACGACTGCACTGAATAGTAGGTTCTAGCCTGTCGCGCCGTTCTGAATGCCAACTTGGTAGACGCGTATGAATGACCGCTTCTGGCCGAAAGCTGCCGCATTTTGTGTCATTCGACGCAGCCATCAAAAGCAAATCGCCGCGTCGTCGTACGTGTGTACAACGACTCGGCGAGTAAAGTGTCTTTCGAGTTGGGTGCTTGAAAATCAGCCAGCGCACGGCACTTCGTGGTCGAGCAGCCGGGCGGTGAGCAGTACGCCCAGTTCGCTCAGTTGGTGGATCGCCAGGGCGATGTCGCGGTGTTTGCCGTTGAGGTCTTCGGACAGGTCGAGCAGCAGGGTGCTGACGCTGGTGAAGGTTTCATAGCTGTTGGTGATGAGGGTTTCGTTGGTGGCGTTGGGCGCGACGCTGAAGAGCGTTGCTGAGTCTGCTTTGAACATGAAGATATCCTGAGTGGTGCAACCACCTTCCGCTACTAAACGGTGGGTGGCAGCTGTACGCAGGTTAGTAGACCGGTGGATATCTAAAGCCGGCGCGCCCGAAGGCGCCCTACGCACAGCCACCATCAGGCACAGACGCAATGTCTGATTGATGACGCTCATGCACTTATAGATACCCGAACTCAGGCTACTAAACCCGATCGCCGAGACATTCAGCGACCGAGCCACCTTAATCACAGCCATCCCAGCGCACAAGCCGGCGAATTCTGACCCATGCGTAGGCAATGGAGCAAGGCGTCGCAGGGGGTTGGGATTTTTCCTGCGGGCTTCGGCATCAGGTCAGGTTAGCGACGCGCCAGCCGCGCACGCCAGTCGCCCGCGTGTTGCAGGCGACAGTCTTCTTCGCAATCAAAGTGCACGCAGCGCTCCATCGGCAAGGGTGGGATGCCAGCTTCGTGCAGCGCCGTGGCGGTCAGTTCGCGCATGCGTTGGTCGGCACCGCAACTGAGGGCGAGTGCCTTGTTGGCGCGGGTGTCGAATACCCAGGTCACGCGCAGGCTTTGGGGGAAGGCGCTGTAGTCGACGGTGTGGGTCAGCCAGTCGAAGCCCGGGATTTCGGCTTTGGCGGTTTCGCAGGCCTCGGTGAGGGCGGCGATCAGTTGCCGTTCGAGGCGGGCGCAGTCGCGTTTGGTCAGCGGCATCGGGGCTCCGGTTGTGCATGGTTGCGTGGGGCAGGCCCGGCCTTGTCCGACTCTGCTTTGTCGATCAGACGCGCCATCAATCGAACGCGCTTGAGGCGAGGCAAGGCCGTAAAACATTTTTGGGGTGAATCAGCCAGCCGTTGGAATATGCATATACTACCGGCATTGTGAGCAGTAAAAATTGTTTCTATATAGAGAGGGTCGTTTGACGTCGATGAAGACAGCTGATCTGCTTGAGTATTTGAAAGAGACCAGTACCGAAATGACCCGAGGCAATATAGATGAAGCGATGCTCCTTCATTTCGATTTGATAATGGAAAGCTATCGGGGCAAACCTTTTTTCTATAAAAATCTGTTGAAATATGACAGGTTCATGGTCGCGCTGTCTTTAATCGGCTTTGGCTACAAAGATGAACAAGTTCCCTTGTCCGAAGTTAAAGCTTTTTGCCAGAAACGCGGCTATATGTCTCGCAACAGCCTGGATGCCTATTTCTCCTTTCTAGTGGTCAGCGGCTATATGAACGTTCAGCTCCACGTTCAAGATGGACGTCTGCGTTGTTTTCAACCCACGGATAAAACATTGCGCGATGCCACGCCGATCATCAAGTCATATTTATTGCCATCGCAGATGATCCTTCCTTACGACAGTTGGTTCCCGAGCTTGGCAACGTCCGTGGATTTATTACGAATCTATGCTCGGGGGTTTACCAGAATACTGGAGTCGGATTTCCTGCTTGATAAACTTTTACCTGAGGCAAAATGGATTCTTAATCGCGATGGCGGTCATTTGCCAATGCTCGCGCTGTACACGGATGCCTTGCGCAACGGGTCGCTGGAAACCGGTTACAAAGTGTCGTCCTATGTGGAGCTCTCGCGATGTCTTGGCGTGTCAAAAACGCACATGCAACGCATGATCAAAGAGGGCGAGTTACAGGGCTACTTCAAATGCGATAAACGTCTGATTGTATTGAGTCCGGCGTTTGTTGAGTTAATGAGGCGGGCCATGTCGATATGTTTCGCAATCACGCGGGTGAGTATGGAGCTGGGTGTGGCTGAGGACCCGGTTAAGAATAGCTCTGTGGATACTTGCAGTTTATTGAGGGCGTGAGCCCGATATAAGCGCCTTGTTTTATTCGGTCGTCCTCTCGAAAACAGTGTTAACCACCAGCATTGTCCTTTTTTACACTCGCTCATACCGGAGGTCAGTGTGTTCAATCGTCGAATCAAGAATGCTCTCTTTGACTGCCAGGAGGAACTGACGACGTCGCTGGGTACGCTCGCCAGCATCGAATCGGTCTTTCTCTCCATACGTGTTGATGGGGCTGGGCGAATTATCTCGGCCAATCAGCGGTTTGCGGCGACGCTGGGGTATTCGCTGGAAAAACTGTCGAATATGACAGTGAGTGATATCACGGATGAGCCGCACAACGATTTCGCCCCGAACCTGTGCGCCATCGAACGGCAACGCTATCGTGCCGCCGACGGCCGTGCTGTGACGCTCGACATCGGTTGGATTACGGCAGCAAACCGCACATTTCAGGGCTACGGCGTCGTTGCGCCCCCTCCTGCCCAAGACGAACGGGAGGCTATCGAAATGTTCAGCGCGCTGAACCGTTCGATGGCGATGATTCAATTCAACCTTGCGGGTGAAGTCATTTATGCCAACGAGTCTTTCGTTCAGGCCATGGGTTATAGCCTTGCCGAGATAGAGGGCAGGCATCACCGTATTTTCTGCCTGGCGGAGGACGTGGCTTCGGCGGATTACGCCGAGTTCTGGAAGACTTTAAACAAAGGCGTGTTTCACGCCGGGCGCTTTCGCCGGGTGGATAAAAGCGGAAACGTGGTGTGGTTGGAAGCCACTTACAATCCCATCAAGGACGCTGCCGGCCGGGTTTATAAGATAGCCAAATTCGCCAGCGTGGTGACCGCGCAAGTGGAGAAAGCCGATGGGGTCAAGCGCGCCGCTACAATGGCTTATGACGTGTCGTTGGCTACCGATGTAAAAGCTAACAAAGGTATGGAACTGGTCGCGGACTCGGTACATGGTGCCCAAACTATTGCGCAACAGATGGCCTCAGTCAACGACAGCATGACCGCGCTTGAATCCCAGTCGCAGTTGATCGGCTCCATCGTTGATACCATCGGCGCCATTGCCACCCAGACCAACTTGTTGGCGCTTAACGCTGCCATCGAAGCGGCACGCGCTGGAGTACACGGACGAGGTTTTGCGGTGGTGGCGGATGAAGTGCGCAAACTCGCCGGCCGCACCAGTTTAGCCACGCAGGAAATTACGGGCGTGGTACGGCAAAACCGTGAATTGGCCGCTCAAGCCGCAGTGCGTGTCCAGTGCAGCAGAGACCAGGCTGACGTTTTGCTGAAATTATCCGAGCAGGCAGGCGTGGCAATGGCTGATATCCAGCTTGGTGCCAGGCAAGTCGTGGAAGCCATTGGCAGGGTCACCAGCGACCTGGATTAAGTTCTCAACGTGCTGCGCAATAGTGTTTACGTAGCCGACGCAGTGTTATATGCATTTTCTGATTAAGGAGGGTGTTACCCGTCGAGGATCGTCTGCGTCATGGATTAACGCTTACCCGGACATTTAAACTACATCCAAGTCATTTTGGCAAAGGAGTTTCAGGATGCCGGCGATTTTCAAGATCAGACCAAGAATGCGAACACTGCTATCACCCGCTGTGAACATGATTGAAAGGGTGGGGCTGATTGCCTGGATAGGGGTTCTGCTGATAGATCCCATGACGACGCTGGACCTGCCAAACATTATTATCACGCTGTCGCTGTTAGGGGTCTGGTATGTTCATCGCATAACCGCTCACTTCTGGATCTGGAGAGTGCTTGGCGTTCTTTATATTGTGTTGTTGTCATTGGGTTTTGCGCATGTCATTGATGCCAATGCGGAGCTGCGCGTCTTCACACTTCCGCTTGCTGTAATCATCGTGGTGAGCAGCGCCATCCTGTTTGTTGCGGTTCAAGACTATTTCCTGTCTGCGCTGCTGGTTTGGGTAATCATGTTGCCCACGCTTGACGTTGGTTTGTATCGCGGACTCGAAGTGTATCTCGCCATTTTCTGCATCGCTTCCATGTCTGTTGGTTTTACCCTTAGCTTTACCTATTTAAGGAACATGCGTTCGGTCCTGTTGGTGGAAAGCGAGTTCAGAACATTGGCGGAGACCGACTTTCTTACTTCCATTCTCAACCGACGCGCCTTCATGGCGACCTTCCAAAGTGCATTGGCGGGAGGTCGCAGCGGGTATTTCATCATGTTGGATATTGACGGTTTCAAACAGAAAAACGACCAGTACGGTCACGATGTGGGCGACAAGATTTTATGCGCCATGGCCGCTTGTCTGAAATCGACTCCAGGCAGCCACAGTGTCGGGCGGCTCGGCGGGGAGGAATTCGGTGTCTTGTTGCTGGGGGACAATGACGCCGTCGCCCATGAATATGCGTTGCGCTTACTGGCAAACATCCGTTGCAGCGTATTGCCTCCGCATCAATACACCTGCAGCGCGGGGGTCGCGCCGTTCTCGGCGACATCGGACATGTCAGCGGTGCTCAAATGTGCGGACATCAATATGTATAAAGCCAAGCATGACGGTAAAGATCGAGTTTTTCAGAATGGCAAACGCATCAAGCCGCTGCTTCCTGCGACTAAATGATGATGAGGGGGCTCCGGTTGCACGTGGTTGCGCAGGGCAGGGACGGTGCTGGCGTGCGCCATACCGGCGGTCGCGTCAGTCGATGAAACCTGTGGGGCAAAAAAAAGCGAGCCGATGAAGGCTCGCCAAAGGGAGGTAAACGGTCAGTTGGCAAGCAGTTTGCCGCTGAACAGGCTGATCAGGGTTTTCACCATCAGTACGGTGAGTACCACCGTGAGGAACAGCAGGATCGCTGCGGCGATGACTGTCAGCACGCTGCTTTCCTGGGCATGTGCATATTTCAGCGCCGCATTGCTCAGGGCTGCGATGGGAAAGCTGATTGCCCACCACGAAGGGGCAAAGGGCACATCGCGACGGAACACTTTGAAGCTCAGCACCACGAACAGGAACAGGCCGAAGTAGAACAACACGCTGGCAAACCGGTCGATCTCGCCGAATACATTGGTGTACGCCAGGAAACCTACTTCAAAAGGTGCAATCAGGACCATCAGCGAAGGCACCATGCCTTTGGCCAGAGGGGCTTCATGCACCAGTCGCGAAAAAATCCGGGTGAAGAAAACCAGCGCCAGCACCGCACCCACGGCGAGGGCAAACAGGTTGAACTCAGCCGCCCAGGCCATGGGCATGTGCGCGCCGGTGACCGCGATATCGAGGGTGGCAACACCTGGAATCAGCCAGGCAGGTACGGCATTCAACGCGTCCTGGTTGCCCGACAACAGGCGCAACACCACGAAGCCTGCGAGCAACACGGTCAGTAAGCTCCCCAGTATCCAGAGCGCCTGTCCGAGCCATTCATTGCGGGGCGCGGCGACTGCCGACAGCAGCAACATTGCAATGGTGACGGTGCCAAAAAAGTTACTGGCGATCGGATGGTTGAACTCGGCTTTCACCGCGCCAGGATGTCTCGCCCATTTGGTTAGGTAACCCAAGGTCAACACCACGAATACCAAGCCGGCCAGGGCACCAATCGCTTCACCCAACGCGCCGCCGACGCCGTAATACTGCCCGCTCAAGCGCCACGCCAGGCTCAGGCCGGCCAAGCCCATGACCGAGCCAAACAAATTGACAGGCAGGTTCTTGATGGACGTCGTGCCGGTGTGTACCGCTTGAGCAGCAGCGGCGCTGGGGGGGGATGCAGTGTTCATGGCAGTCTCCTGTTTGACTGAATTTGCTGTTGAGGCTATTTTCAGCCAAATGAGCCGCTGGCTGAAAGAGTTGTATAGCGACGTATTCAGCCAATTAGTCGACGAGGACAGACATCATGCGCATAACGCTCCTGGCATTCCCCCGCGTGCAACTGCTGGACGTCGTCGGCCCTGCCGACGTTTTTGCCGAAGCAGCCAGGCAACTGGGCAATCCACGTGCCTATCGGGTCGAAGTGATCGGTGCCGACAAGGGGATGATCAAAAGCTCAAGTGGTTTGAAGCTGGGTATCGACGAAACCTTCAAAACTCATAAAGGCAGGATCGACACCTTGCTCGTGGCCGGCAGCCCCCACATCGACGAAATTGCGCATGACCCTGTGGTGCAGGATTGGCTGCGCCGGCAGGCGAAATCCGTACGTCGGATCGGCTCGGTCTGCAGCGGCGCTTTTCTGCTGGCCGCCGCTGGCCTGCTCGACGGCCGCCATGTCACCACTCACTGGAATTCCAGCGCAAAACTGGCGGAGCAGTACCCGCACACCCGCGTCGACCCGGACAGCATCTATATCAAGGATGGCAACATCTACACCTCGGCCGGGGTCACAGCGGGCATGGACCTGGCGTTGGCGCTGGTCGAAGAAGACCACGGCCGAGAACTGGCGCTCAGCGTTGCCCGTGAAATGGTGATGTTCTTCAAGCGGCCTGGCGGGCAATCGCAGTTCAGCGCGCACCTGGCGGCGCAGACCGCCGAACGCAGCGTGATCGCAGACGTGCAGAATTATGTTGTGGAGCACTTGAAGACCGACTTGAGCGTACCCGTCCTGGCCGCCCGCGCCGGTATGAGTGAGCGCAACTTCGCCCGTATCTTCAAGGCCGAAGCCGGTTCGACCCCGGCCGAATTTGTCGAACTGGCGCGGATCGATACGGCCAGGCGGCTGATCGAAGGCTCGGACGTATCACTCAAACGCTTGGCCGACACCGTCGGCTATGCCAATACGGATGGGTTCAGAAGGGCATTCATGCGGCGTCTCGGCGTGGGGCCAAGTGATTACCGAAAGCGCTTTTCATCGGTGTAATCTTACTTCAGCGCGCGCTTCTGGCCCGATAACACTCACGCGGAAGGCCTGGCGCGTAAACGCAGATAGGGCGTTTTCGGCGAACAAATTCGAGCCGGATTACCTGGGAGTTTCCATGACATTGACCGTCAACACCTTCCTCGAACTGGCCATGGCCAACCCCATCAACGTCGAGATCACCGCGCGCTTGCCGGCGTTGGACGTGCCGCAGTGCATGCTCACGGCGGGCTGCCTGTTCCAGGCGGTGTGGAATCATCAGGCGCAGCGGCCGGCGGACGGGGGGGTGAAGGACTATGACGTTTTCTACTTCGATGAAGACCTGTCCTACGAGGCGGAGGATGCGGTGATTCGAAGGGCCGAGGCGTTGTTCCAGGACCTGGGCGTGAACGTGGAGGTCAAGAACCAGGCGCGCGTTCACCTCTGGTATGGGCAGCGCTTTAGCCGGCCATACCCGCAATTGCACTCGGCCAGGCAGGGGGTGGACCGGTATCTGGTGGCGGGCACGTGCATCGCTTTGGACATTGCCACCGGTGAGGTGTATGCGCCTTATGGGTTGGCGGATTTGGAGCACGGCGTACTGCGCATGAACCCCGTGCATGCCGAGCCTGAGCTGTTTCTGCGCAAGGCCGGGAGTTATCAGGCGCGCTGGCCCTGGCTCAGGATTGTGGAGCCGGACTGATTTTTCACGGCATATTGAACAGATGGCCTGCCTGTCATTTTTGCCGCGTATAGGGAATTTATGCGCGCCCGTTCGAGTCACTGGAAAAGACTGCGTTGCTTTCCACCATTGCCTCTCAAGGACCGACCATGACCTTTTTCATCTTCCTGCTCGCTTGCGCCGCCGCCGCCAGTACCGGTGTGATTTTCAAACCAGGCGCCTGGTACGAATCCCTGGTCAAGCCCAGCTTTACCCCGCCCAATTGGCTGTTCCCGGTGGCGTGGACCCTCATCTACCTGTTGCTGGCCTGGGCCGGTTACCGCTTGAGCCTGATCCCCGGCAGTGAAACGGTGTTGGCCCTGTGGGCGGCTCAGATTGCGTTGAATACACTGTGGACGCCGGTGTTCTTCGGCGCGCACCGCTTGCTCGCCGGGATGGTGATCATTGTGCTGCTGTGGCTGACCGTGGCGGCGATGGTGGTGCTGGCGGTGCGCCTGGACCTGATTACCGGCTTGATCCTGTTTCCTTACCTCGCCTGGCTGTGTGTGGCCGCGGCGTTGAACTTCTCGATTTTGCGGAATAACCGTTGATGGCTTACCAATCCTGGCCCGCCAGCGAGGCCGAACTGGCCCAGATGCGTCGCTTCAATCAGAAGCTGTCGTGGATGCCGCGCTTTAAAATTCGCAACCGCGTCACCCCCCGTGTGATCCAGGCGCTGCTGCAAACCAGTCAGCGTTTCAAGAAGGCCCCGGTGGTGGAGCGCAGGCTGGTCGGCGGCGTGCCGGTGCGCATCATGCGGCCCGAGGGTGCGCCCAAAGGCGTAGTGCTGGACATCCACGGCGGCGGTTGGGTGATCGGCAATGCGCAGATGAACGACGACCTCAACCTGGGCATGGTGTGCGCCTGCGGCGTGGCGGTGGTGTCGGTGGACTACCGGCTGGCGGTCGACACGCCGGTCGAGGGGCTGCTCGAAGACTGCCTGGCCGCTGCGCGCTGGTTGTTGGCCGACTGCACGGAGTTTGCCGGCCTGCCGGTATTTTTCGTCGGCGAGTCGGCCGGTGGGCATTTGGCGGCGTCGACGTTGCTGGCGCTCAAGCAATGGCCGGCGTTGCTCGAACGCGTCGCTGGCGCGGTGTTGTACTACGGGGTCTACGACTTGACCGGCACGCCAAGCGTGCGCGCGGCCGGGCCGCAGACGCTGCTGCTGGATGGGCCGGGCATGGTTGCGGCGCTGCGCCTGCTCACGCCGGACATCACCGACGAAGCACGTCGACAGCCGCCGCTGTCACCCTTGTATGGCGACTTCTGCGGCCTGCCGCCGGCGTTGATGTTTGTGGGCGAGCTGGACCCGCTCAAGGATGACACGCTGCTGATCGCCGAACGCTGGAGCGGAGTAGAAGCGCATCTGCTGCCGGAATCGGCCCATGGCTTCATTCATTTTCCGGTGGCGCTGGCGGACAGCGTGTTGGCGTACAGTCGCAAATGGATAACGCAGCACCTGCATCGTGTGGGAACTAAAAAACTGATCGCTGAGTCAGGTTAATCAGTTGTTTCTCATTATGAGGATTCCCCAATGCCTGCTTACACCTTGAACTACCGGTTCAATGACGAACCGCGCACTCATGCATTTGACCTCAAACAGTCCGAGTTGCCTGTGCATGAAGCGGCGGTGCATTTGCTGCAGTTGCATTTTGGTGATGCGGAAAACGGCTTGATCCTGCCTGCTGCGGATGCGACGCCGGAGGAAATCCTCGAGCAGGCGCAGGTGGTGGGAATCACCCATATCAAGGTGGTATGAGCCTGCCAATCCGTCAGGGCAGGCGACACCGATGCACTGGCCCTCTGGTGCTCCAATGTGGGAGGGGGCTTGCCCCCGATAGCGGTGGGTCAGTTATTGACGCTTTTGCTGACTCGCCCTCATCGGGAGCAAGCCCCCTCCCACATGTGAATCACCGCCAGCTGTGCCGCCGTCACAGGGTTCAGCTGCAGCGCAGGCGCAGGATTTTTGCGCCGTCGAACGGGTCCGTCAGGTAATGCCCCTGTACCCCGAACGTCTCGTGTAACCGCTCCGGCGTCAGCACCTGCAGCGGCGTGCCCAGTGCCACCAGGCGCCCACGGTCCAGCACTGCCAGGCGATCACAGGTCAGTGCCTGGTTCAGGTCATGCAGGGCGATCAAGGTGGTGACCGGCAAACCCTGTACACCTTTCAGGATGGTCAGTTGATGCTGGATATCCAGGTGATTGGTCGGTTCATCCAGCAACAAAATCCGGGGCCGTTGCGCCAGCGCGCGGGCGATGTGCACGCGCTGGCGTTCGCCACCCGAGAGGCTGCGCCAGGCGCGGTGGCTCAGGTGGGTGGCGTCCACGTCGTGCAGGGCCTGGCGCACGATGCGGTCGTCGTCATCGGACCATGGGCTCAACGCCGACAGCCACGGCGTGCGGCCCAGCGCCACGGCGTCGAACACGCGGATGGCGTCGTCGGTGTCGGCCTGTTGTTCCACCACCGCCAATTGCTGCGCGATGGCGCGGCGCGACAACTCACCCAGGCGCTTGCCGTCCAGCTGTACTTCACCGCTGGCCGGGGTGCGCAAGCCGGCGAGCAATTTGAGCAGGGTGGATTTGCCCGAGCCGTTCGGCCCGACGATGCCGAGGGTTTCCCCCGACTGCACCTGCAGATGAATATCGCACAGCAACTCGGCGTCACGCACCTTGAAGCCCAGGCCGGTGCAGCTCAGTACCGTCATCGTGCATTTCTCCGACCGATCAGGATCAGCGCGAACACCGGCGCACCGACCAGTGCCGTGACCACGCCCACCGGAATCACCTGGCCCTTGATCAGGGTACGCGACAGCACGTCCGCCGCGATCAGGAACAAGGCGCCGCCCAGGGCGCTGGCCGGCAGCAGGCGCGAGTGACCGGTGCCGAGCATCAAGCGCACGGCATGGGGGATCACCAGCCCGACAAACCCGATGGAGCCGACAATCGACACCATCACCGCCGTGACCACCGCCGCGCAGCCCACCAGCACAACCTGCACGCGGCGCACCGGGATGCCCAGCGAGGCCGCCGAGTCGGTGCCGAAGGTAAACGCATCCAACGCACGGCGGTGCCACAGGCATACCGCCAGCCCCGCTACCGCCACCGGCACCGCCAGCCACACCGATGGCCAGCGCACACCGCTGAGGTTGCCCAACAGCCAGAACATGATGCCGCGGGCCTGTTCGGAACTGGCGGATTTGGTAATCAGGAACGCGGTGAGCGCATTGAACAACTGCGAACCGGCAATGCCGGCCAGGATGATCTGGCCGGTGCCGCTGGACGAGCCGCTGGCCCGCGCCAGCAGGATCACCAGGGCAAACGCGGCCATGGCGCCGACAAAGGCGCCGGCCGACAACGAAATCAGCCCGCCGCCCACCCCGATCAGCGCGATCAGCACCGCACCGGTCGAGGCGCCGGCGCTGATGCCCAGCAGATACGGGTCGGCCAACGGGTTGCGCAGCAACGACTGCAGGATCACCCCACAGGTTGCCAGGCCCGCGCCACAGGCACCGGCGACCAGGGCACGGGTGAGGCGGTAGTTCCACACCACGCCTTCATCGATGGGGTCGAGCACGTAGCCGGCCGCCCACAGTTTGTTGGCGAGCACCTGGAGTACCACCTGCGGCGAGATAGCGGTTTCGCCGATGGCCACGCCGGCAAGCAGGGCGATCAACAGCAGCGTGAGGGCGAGCAGGGTGCGTATCATTGCGGCAGGTTGTAGCCGTCGATGGCGGCGGCCAGTTGTTCCAGGCCGTCGAAAGTGCGCAGGCTGGCCTGCAGCGCCAGGGCGTCAAGGATGATGATGCGGTTGTGCTTTACCGCGTCCATGTTGCGCGTTACCGGGTCGCTGCGCAGGAAGGCCAGCTTCTTTTCATGGTCGTCGGCGGGGTAGCGACGGCGGTCCATGCGTGCGATCACCAGGAAGGTAGGGTTGGCCTTGGCAATGGTTTCCCAGCCGACGGCCGGCCATTCTTCGTCGGACTGCACCACGTTGCGCAGGCCAAGGGTTTGCAGCATGAATTGCGGAACACCTTTGTGACCGGCCACGTACGGGTCGCTGGCCATTTCGGCGCTGGAGAACCACACCAGCGCGCTGGCCTGTTTCAAGCCTTTGCCCTGCGCGGTGGCGATCGACTTGGCCAGGCGCGCCTTGAGGTCATCGGTCAGTTGCTGGCCGCGCGCCTGCACGTCGAAGATCTCGGCCAGTTGGCTGAGGCTCTTGTAGATCGTCTCGATGCGAAACGGCTCCAGCCGCGTGCCGTCGGCGCCCACCAGGTTGTCCTTGCCTTCGCAGTCGGAGGGCAGCAGGTAGGTGGAGATGTTCAGTTCGTGAAACTGTTCGCGGGTGCCCACAACGCCTTGGGGGCCAACCACCCATTCCAGCTCGGCGGCCACCAGTTGCGGGCGCTTGGCGATGACTGCCTCGAAGCTCGGCTCGTTATTGGCCAGGCGCTCGATGCTGGCGTTCTGCGCCTTGTACTGCGCCAGTACATCGTTGAACCACAGCGACGTGCCGACCACCTTATCGCCCACGCCCAGCGCATACAGCATCTCGGTGGCGGCCTGGCCGATGGTCACGCTGCGTGCAGGGGCTTGCGCAAAGGTGATCGAGCTGCCGCAGTTCTCGACGGTCAGCGGGTAGTGGGTCGGTGCGGCTTGGGCCAGGGTGCAGGCACCCAGGCCGATGATCAGGGCCGTAACGCGTGGCAGCATGGGGCAATCTCCGTTTGAACCGTCGATGAAGCAAGGCAGGAACGGTTCGGAAATACACCCACACGCGCTGCCGGCCGGGCAGCACAAGGATGGCCTTCCCGGACACCCCGCCGGTTAGTGAGTCACTTGGCCGGCAGGTCTCCTGACTGATGCGTCGTCGCCAGGCTCCGGCCTTCCCGGACAACGTCCAGTGGCAGTGGGGAGCAGGCTCAGCACCTACAGTTGCGGGGGCAGTTTCGATTGACGTCGCGGACGACGTTTCGAATTCCCTATTAGTCCCGTGCGGGAACCGGCGGCGCTATGGTAGTCGATCACGACCTGTAGGCGCGAGCTTGCTCGCGAAGGCCGTCAACGATAACGCGGGGCCCCGGTGCGCCGTGGTCAGAGTCGGATATCCTGCGGCCCCCGCACCAGCGCTTCGATCCGCGTCCCCGTGGCGCGCTCCTCGTTGCTGAAACCGTCGTAGTCGGCCAGGTTGCCGAAGCGGATACCGGTCAGTTGTCCGATCTGCAACACGCTGCGCCGGTAGGTTTTGAGCGGACCGAACACCAGGTCCAGTTGGCCCAGTTCGTTGCGTTGGTCGATCATGTAGGCGCTGGCGGAGGGTTTGCCGTCGTCGCTGAGGTAGGCCACCACTTTCCAGAACGCCTGGGGGATCTTCACGCCACGGTACACGCGGTCGTCGTCGGCGAACACCGGGCCGCTGAAAACGCTGGCGCGGGCTTTCCAGCGCTGGGTGTTGTCGAGGATGTAGTCCTCCAGCTCCAGCCAGGTCTTCTGGTTGAAGCCGCTCATCTGCGGCGAGCAGTTGGTGAAGTGGAAGGTGTCGAGGTTGGCGGTATTCGCCTCGTCCCCCCAATTGGGGTCCTGGCGCCGCACCAGGTGACCACGGTCCAGGCCATTACCGGCGTAGAGGTCTTCGCCCACCTGGGCGTCGAGGGGCAGGCGGCCATCGTAGGCCCAGGTGTCGTTGCTGCGCACGATATCCACGTGCTTGTCGCCGTCGATGTTGACGCCGACATACAGCGCCAGGCGTCGCGAGCGCGACATGCTGATGGAAAAGTGCGTGTAGTCCAGGCGTCCGGGCTGGGCATCGCCTGCCAGGGCCGTGTCCAGCGTGGGCCAGGGCACTGCGAAGCTACCGAGAAAATCCTCGGCGTAACCGCGCCGGTTTTGCAGGTCCTTGGCGGCGGTGACGCGCGGAGTTGCGGACCTGGCCTCCAGCAGGGAAGGGGCGGGCGCGATCAGAGGGCTAAGGTCGGCAAGCCTTGGGCGGTAGGACAGGTCGATTTTGACGTGACGTGCGGGCATGGGGGATTTCCTGATGGGCCTTGGATAAACACGACTGCAACATGATTTCATGACAATTTGTCCCAGGCGGCGGACGCGCGTCTATCCTGAAGTCGTTAACCGGCCGTTCACCACACGCCAAAAAGGAGCCAGCTTATGTGTGTTCGCCACCCGCGAAATCCGATTTTCTGCCTGATCCCGCCGTACATGCTCGACCAGATCGCGCGCCACGGTGACAAAGCCCAGCGCGAGGTTGCGCTGCGCACGCGCGCCAAGGACAGCACGTTCCGCTCGTTGCGCATGGTCGCCGTGCCCGCCAAAGGCCCGGCCCGCATGGCGCTGCTGGCGGGCGCCGAGAAGCAGCGCTCGATCTACAGCGCCGACAACACCGACAGCCTGCCCGGCAAGCTGATCCGTGGCGAAGGGCAACCCGCCAGCGGTGATGCCGCGGTGGACGAGGCCTACGACGGCCTGGGCGCGACCTTCGATTTTTTCGACCAGGTGTTCGATCGCAATTCCATCGACGATGCCGGGATGGCGCTGGATGCCACCGTGCACTTTGGCCAGGACTACAACAATGCTTTCTGGAACTCGACCCAGATGGTCTTTGGTGATGGCGACCAGCAGTTGTTCAACCGCTTTACCGTGGCGCTGGACGTGATTGGTCACGAGTTGGCGCACGGGGTGACCGAGGATGAAGCCAAGTTGATGTACTTCAACCAGTCGGGTGCGTTGAACGAATCGCTGTCGGACGTGTTCGGATCGCTGATCAAGCAGTACGCGCTAAAGCAAAAGGCCGAGGACGCCGATTGGCTGATCGGCAAGGGGCTGTTTACCAAAAAGATCAAAGGCACCGCGCTGCGCTCGATGAAGGCCCCCGGCACCGCGTTTGACGATAAATTGCTGGGCAAGGACCCGCAGCCGGGGCATATGGATGACTTTGTGCAAACCTATGACGACAATGGTGGCGTGCACATTAATTCCGGCATCCCCAACCATGCGTTCTATCAGGTTGCTACCCGTATTGGCGGGTTCGCCTGGGAGCGTGCCGGGCGTATCTGGTATGACGCCCTGCGTGATTCGCGGTTGCGGCCGAACTCGGGGTTTCTGCGTTTTGCACGTATCACTTACGATGTCGCCGGGCGCCTTTATGGCGCGAACAAGGATGAGCAGAAGGCCGTGAAGGAAGGTTGGAAAGCGGTCGGTATCAACGTCTGACACTCCGCCAGGGCGGTGAGGAACAGCCATGCGAATCTCGATCAAGGAAAACGGCGGCCCGGCGTTCTTTCCGGGCTTGGCCAAACCTCGCAGTGTCGAGCTCGATGCACTGCCCGAGCAGGATCAGCAGGAGTTGCGGCAACTGATCGAGCAGTCGAAGTTTTTCCAGTTGCCGCAAAGTACTCAACCCTCCGGCAATCCTGGGCAGGTGCATTACACGCTCACCGTGACCGAGGGCGAGCGTGAACACACCGTGTGCGTATTGGCGCCGGTGAAGTCGCAGGCGCTGGACGGGTTGGTGCAGTGCGTGCGGCGACATATTCGCTGATTGCTTAGAATAGGTACGGCCCCCAAGGTTGTCTGGATCCAAATGTGGGAGGGGGCTTGCCCCCGATAGCGGTGTGTCAGTGACAGATGTCTGGCTGATCCACCGCCATCGGGGGCAAGCCCCCTCCCACATTTGATGTGTGTTGAAGCCAGGGCTGTTTATTGACGGTCGAGCCACACCGTCTGCGCGTTGCAGAACTCGCGTACGCCGAAGTGCGACAGCTCACGGCCGAATCCACTTTTCTTTACGCCACCAAATGCGACTCGCGGGTCGGAAACGCTGTAAGCGTTGACGAAGATCCCACCGGTTTCCAACTGGTCGGCGATGTCTCGTGCCTTCGCTGGGTCGGTGGTGAAGATACTGGCGGTCAGGCCGAATTCGCTGTCGTTGGCCAGGGCCACCGCATGGTCGGCGTCACGGGCGGTGATGATGGACGCGACGGGGCCGAACAGTTCCTGTTTGAACGAGGTCATCTGGTCGGTGACGTCGGCCAATACGGTGGGTTCGTAGTAGTTGCCTGCGCCCGCCACCTTGTTGCCGCCCAGCAGCAGGGTGGCGCCTTCGTCGAGGGTGGCCTGGACCTGGCCGTGCAGCTCATCGCGCAGATCGAAGCGCGCCATGGGGCCGATGTAGGTGGCAGGCGAGGTCGGGTCGCCCATCACCAGGTTGCGGCTGGCTTCAAGGAACCTGGCGGTAAAGGCTTCAACCACACCAGCCTCGATGATCAAGCGCTTGGCGGCGGCGCAGACTTGGCCGCTGTTCTGGAAGCGACCGATCAGCGCGGCCTGTACGGCGGCGTCGAGGTCGGCGTCGTTGAGCACGATGAACGGGTCGGAGCCGCCCAGTTCCAGCACGCATTTTTTCAGTGCCGCACCGGACTGGGAGCCGATGGCGATACCGGCGCGCACGCTGCCGGTGAGGGTGACGGCGGCGATACGTGGGTCGGCGATGGCGCTGGACACACCTTCGGTGGTGACGTTGATGACCTCGAACAGGCCTTCAGCGAAGCCGGCCTTCTGGAACGCCTGCTGCATCAGGTAAGCGCTGCCCATCACGTTCGGCGCATGTTTAAGCACGTAAGTGTTGCCGGCGAGCAGGGTCGGCACGGCGCCACGCAGTACTTGCCATACCGGGAAGTTCCAGGGCATCACGGCAAGGATCGGCCCCAGCGGGCGGTATTCAATCCGCGCGCTGCCGTTGTCCACCAGGGTCGGCTCCGGCGCGAGCATGGCGGGGCCGTGCTGCGCGTACCACTCGCTGAGCTGGGCGCATTTCTCGATTTCGGCACGGGCCTGGGCAATGGGCTTGCCCATTTCCAGGGTAATCATCTGCGCCATGGCTTCGGCCTGGTCACGCAGGGCGCCGGCCAGAGCCAATAGCAATTGCGCGCGGCGGCCCACGGTTTGGCGGCGCCAGGTGCGGAAGGCAGCGGTGGAACGGGTGAGCGCGGCATCCAGCTGCGACGGGCTTTCATACGCGTAGCTGCCAACGGTCTCGCCATTGGCCGGGTTGATCGACAACGCGTGGGTCTGATGGGAAATAGCGTTCATGGCACCGTCCTGCAGGGGTGATGGGAATGGAAGCCAGCGTACGCTGCTGGACGTTTTCCGAAAACTGAATAATATTAAGCAATACATTCACGGTTGGAGAATGAATTGGATCTGGTGCAGTTGGAAATCTTCAAGGCCGTTGCCGAACAAGGCAGCATCAGCGCCGCCGCACAGTTGATCCATCGGGTGCCGTCGAACCTGACCACGCGGATCAAACAACTGGAGCAGGACCTGGGCGTGGAATTGTTTATCCGCGAGAAAAGCCGCCTGCGCCTGTCACCGGCCGGGTGGAATTTCCTCGGCTATACGCGGCGTATTCTCGATCTGGTACAGGAGGCCCGCGCCACGGTGGCGGGGGAGGAACCCCAGGGCGCCTTTGCCCTCGGCTCGCTGGAAAGTACCGCGGCGGTGCGTATTCCCGCGTTGCTGGCGGCGTATAACCAGCAGTACACCAAGGTTGAGCTGGACCTGAGCACGGGACCGTCGGGCACGATGATCGAAGGCGTGCTGTCCGGGCGTTTGACGGCGGCCTTTGTCGATGGCCCGGTGCTGCACTCCACGCTGGAGGGCGTGGCGGTGTTTGAAGAGGAGATGGTGGTGATTGCGCCGCTGCATCATGCGCCGATCACGCGGGGGCGGGAGGTGAATGGCGAGAACATCTACACCTTTCGTTCCAACTGCTCATATCGGCATCACTTCGAGCGTTGGTTCTCACAGGACGGTGCGGTGCCGGGCAAAATCTTCGAGATTGAGTCTTATCACGGCATGCTGGCCTGCGTCAGCGCCGGGGCAGGGCTGGCGTTGATGCCGCGCAGTATGCTGGAAAGCATGCCGGGGGCGGCGGCGGTCAGCGTCTGGCCGTTGACGGAAAACTTCCGTGTGTTGAATACCTGGCTGATCTGGCGCCGGGGCACGGTGTCGCAGAGCCTGAACAGCTTCGTAAAACTGCTGGAGGAACGCGGGCTTGCAGCAGCCTGAATCCAACGTAGGAGCGAGCTTGCTCGCGAAAAACGTCAACGATAACGCGTAATTGCTGGATAAACGCGGTGGCTGTGAGTTTTTCGCGAGCAAGCTCGCTCCTACAACATCAGGGCAAGCCCCCTCCCACGTTTCGCTCTTGATCAGCCGCCGAATTGGAAGGTGCCCATGGCCAGCTTGGCCATGATCGCCGTGGCGCCCAGTTGCACCAGCCACAACGCCAGGCCACCGAGGAACACCCCCAGCGCCACTTGCAGCACCAGGCTTTTCTGGCGCTTGGCTTGCGGCGCGCGTGGAGCATAGTCATGCAGTTCGTCGCGGTCGGCACGCAGATCCAGGTCGTCGTTTCTCATAGGGCTCTCACAGCAAAGGGACAGTCGGTGTGCAGTCTAGTGCGTTCGCCAACAAAAAGGGGGAAGCCCTTGGCTTCCCCCTCGTTCAACGCCTGCAGGTTTACAGCACCTGAACGATTGCCTGTGTGACCGCAGCAATGTTCGACTGGTTCAGCGCCGCCACACAGATGCGGCCGGTATCCAGTGCATAGATGCCAAACTCGCTGCGCAGGCGGGTGACTTGCTCAACGCTCAAGCCGGAGTAGGAAAACATCCCACGCTGGCGCCCGACAAAACTGAAATCGTGGCCTGGCGCGGCCTTGGTCAGCTCCGCCACCATCTGCTCGCGCATGCCGCGGATGCGCAGGCGCATTTCGCCCAGTTCTGTTTCCCACTGGGCGCGCAGCTCAGGGTTGTTCAGTACCGCTGCAACGATTGCCGCGCCGTGGGTGGGCGGGTTGGAGTAGTTGGTACGGATCACGCGCTTGACCTGGGACAGGATGCGCGCGCTTTCTTCCCTGGAGTCGCCGACGATGGACAAGGCGCCCACGCGTTCGCCGTACAGGGAGAACGACTTGGAGAACGAGCTGGACACAAAGAAGGTCAGGCCCGACTCCGCGAACAGGCGCACCGCGGCGGCGTCTTCGTGGATACCGTCGCCGAAGCCCTGGTAGGCCATATCGAGAAACGGCACCAGGTTCTTGGCCTTGATGACGTCCAGTACGTTCTGCCAGTCCGCCGGGCTCAGGTCGACACCGGTCGGGTTGTGGCAGCAGGCGTGCAACACCACGATGGACTGTGGCGGCAGGGCGTTGAGGTCTTCGAGCAGGCCGCTGCGGTTGACGTCGTGGGTGGCGGCGTCGTAGTAGCGGTAGTTCTGTACCGGGAAACCGGCGGTTTCGAACAGCGCGCGGTGGTTTTCCCAGCTCGGGTCGCTGATGGCCACCACGGCGTCGGGCAGCAACTGCTTGAGGAAGTCGGCACCGATCTTCAGCGCGCCGGTGCCACCCACGGCCTGCACGGTTACCACACGGCCGGCTTCGAGCAGCGGCGACTTATCACCGAACAGCAGGGTTTGCACGGCCTTGTCGTAGGCCGCGATGCCGTCAATCGGCAAGTAGCCACGGGCGGCATGTTGCGCCACGCGAATGGCTTCCGCTTCGGCAACGGCACGCAAGAGCGGAATCTTCCCCTCCTCGTTGCAGTAAACGCCCACGCCAAGGTTGACCTTGGTGGTTCGAGTATCGGCGTTGAATGCTTCGTTGAGGCCCAGGATTGGATCGCGTGGTGCCATTTCGACAGCGGAGAACAGGCTCATTTTTGCGGCAGCTCTATGGGGGAAGGGAGGGACGTGTCGCGCTCCAGCCGGTTGCACTAGAGCGGTGCACAAACGGGGAGCTAGTATAGAGGCCATCACGGCTGAGGGCGACAGCGGAAATGGCTTTTCGGCCAAGTTTTTCGGTTTAATTGCCCACCGTTAGTCTTATTGCAGATTGATCCCGGACGGCAGGTAGGACGTTTGCCTTGAAACCCGACACCTTCGTCACCACTACTACGGCTATCATGGTTTTTTCCTGCAACCTGCGATGATTATTCGTGGGTTGCTGAGCTATTTCGTCCCTGGCGGTGTTGAGTCTGGGGTGACCACACGAGGTACGTTATGTCGGATTTCCAGCTCGTCACCCGTTTTGAACCCGCCGGCGACCAACCGGAAGCGATTCGCCAGATGGTCGAAGGCATTGAGGCCGGCCTGGCGCATCAGACGCTGCTTGGGGTGACCGGTTCAGGCAAGACGTTCAGCATCGCCAACGTGATCGCGCAGATCAATCGCCCGACCCTGGTGCTGGCACCGAACAAAACCCTGGCCGCGCAGCTGTATGGCGAGTTCAAGGCGTTTTTCCCGAACAACGCGGTGGAGTATTTCGTTTCCTACTACGACTACTACCAGCCCGAAGCCTATGTGCCGTCCTCCGATACCTTTATCGAGAAGGATGCGTCGATCAACGACCATATCGAGCAGATGCGGCTGTCGGCGACCAAGGCCTTGCTGGAGCGCAAGGACGCGATCATCGTCACCACGGTTTCGTGCATCTACGGCCTGGGCAGCCCGGAAACCTATTTGAAAATGGTGCTGCACGTTGATCGCGGCGACAAGCTCGACCAGCGCGAACTGCTGCGGCGCCTGACCAGCCTGCAGTACACCCGCAACGACATGGACTTTGCCCGTGCGACGTTCCGCGTGCGCGGCGATGTGATCGACATTTACCCGGCCGAATCCGACTTGGAGGCGATCCGCATCGAGCTGTTCGACGATGAAGTCGAAAGCCTGTCGGCCTTCGACCCGTTGACCGGCGAGGTGATTCGCAAACTGCCGCGCTTCACCTTCTACCCAAAAAGCCACTATGTGACCCCGCGTGAAACCCTGATGGGCGCGATCGAGGGCATCAAGGTGGAATTGGCCGAGCGCCTGGAGTATTTGCGTTCCAACAACAAGCTGGTGGAAGCCCAGCGCCTGGAGCAGCGCACCCGTTTCGACCTGGAGATGATCCTGGAGCTGGGCTACTGCAACGGCATCGAAAACTATTCGCGCTACCTGTCGGGTCGCGAGTCCGGTGCGCCGCCACCGACACTCTATGATTACCTGCCGCCGGATGCCTTGCTGGTGATCGACGAATCCCACGTCAGCGTGCCGCAAGTCGGCGCGATGTATAAGGGCGACCGTTCACGCAAGGAAACCCTGGTGGAATACGGCTTCCGTCTGCCATCGGCGCTGGACAACCGGCCGATGCGTTTTGACGAATGGGAAGCCATCAGCCCGCAGACCATCTTTGTCTCCGCAACGCCTGGCAACTACGAGGCCGAACACGCCGGCCGGGTAATTGAACAGGTCGTGCGACCGACCGGCCTGGTCGACCCGCAAATCGAAATCCGCCCGGCGCTGACCCAGGTCGACGACCTGCTGTCGGAGATCAACAAGCGCGTGGCCCTGGAAGAGCGCGTGCTGGTCACCACCCTGACCAAGCGCATGTCCGAAGACTTGACCGATTACCTGGCCGACCACGGCGTGCGCGTGCGCTATCTGCACTCGGACATCGACACGGTGGAGCGGGTGGAAATTATTCGGGACCTGCGCCTGGGCACCTTTGATGTGCTGGTGGGCATCAACCTGCTGCGCGAAGGCCTGGACATGCCCGAGGTATCGCTGGTGGCGATCCTGGACGCGGACAAGGAGGGCTTCCTGCGCTCCGAGCGTTCGCTGATCCAGACCATCGGCCGCGCGGCGCGTAACCTCAACGGCCGGGCGATCCTGTATGCGGACCGCATCACCGGTTCCATGGAGCGGGCGATCGGCGAGACCGAGCGTCGTCGCGAGAAGCAGATTGCGTTCAACCTGGAACACGGCATTACCCCCAAGGGCGTGTTCAAGGATGTGGCCGACATCATGGAAGGCGCCACCGTACCCGGCTCGCGCAGCAAGAAGCGCAAGGGCATGGCCAAGGCTGCCGAGGAAAGCGCCAAGTACGAGAACGAACTGCGCTCGCCGAGTGAAATCACCAAGCGAATTCGGCAGTTGGAAGAGAAGATGTATCAGTTGGCGCGCGATCTGGAGTTTGAGGCAGCGGCGCAGACCCGGGATGAGATTGGCAAGTTGCGCGAGCGGTTGCTGGCTATTTGATCTGGGGTGACTTCACTGGCCTCATCGGGGCATAGGTATCTACACAGCTTTGATATGACACCGGCATGTGGCGAGGGAGCTAGCCCCCGATGGCGGCCTCCGGGCCTACCAGGATGTTGGTGTCGATCCCGGTCCAAATGTGGGAGGGGGCTTGCCCCCGATGGCGGCCTCAGGACCGACCAGGATGTTGGATCAGATCCAGTACATATCCGTTTCTGCGGTAACGGCTGCTTAAGGTTCCGCCCTGACGGCGGCTCACTTTTGAAAAGCGCAAAAGTAAGCAAAACGCTCTTGCCCCACCACTCGGCACCTCGCTAATGCTCGGTGTG
>NZ_CVTX01000131.1:0-3543 GCF_900005715.1 Pseudomonas sp. 34 E 7 | reverse complement strand
AAAAGCAGATCAAGATCAAGAGCGGCTCGCTTCGCATCGTGGTTACGGTTGGGCGCTGCTGAGTTGTGTAGATACCTATGCTCATCGGGGGCAAGCCCCCTCCCACCTGTTGATGTGTGAATACAGTCAAGTGTGGGAGGGGGCTTGCCCCCGATGGCCGCGCCTCGGTTTTCCAGAAATCCCCCAGGCTGTTACCATTCGCCCCTTGTTTCAATTTTCAGTTTCATCGCCCATTCGAGACCTGCCATGACCACCGTCCGCACGCGCATTGCGCCATCGCCTACTGGGGATCCCCACGTCGGCACTGCTTACATCGCCCTGTTCAACTACTGCTTTGCCAAGCAGCACGGCGGTGAATTCATCCTGCGGATCGAAGACACCGATCAACTGCGCTCGACCCGTGAGTCGGAACAGCAGATTTTCGATGCCCTGCGCTGGTTGGGCATTACCTGGGCCGAAGGCCCGGATGTCGGCGGCCCCCACGGCCCGTATCGCCAGAGCGAGCGCAGCGATATCTACAAGCAGTACACCCAGCAACTGGTGGACATGGGCCACGCGTTCCCCTGCTTCTGCACCGCCGAAGAGCTGGACCAGATGCGCGCCGAGCAACAGGCCCGTGGCGAGACACCGCGCTACGATGGCCGCGCGCTGCTGTTGTCCAAAGAGGAAGTGGCCGCGCGCCTGGCCGCCGGCGAGCCCCATGTGATCCGCATGAAAGTGCCGAGCGAAGGCGTGTGCGTGGTGCCGGACATGCTGCGCGGTGATGTCGAGATTCCGTGGGACCGTATGGACATGCAGGTGCTGATGAAGACCGACGGCCTGCCGACGTACTTCCTGGCCAACGTGGTCGACGACCACCTGATGGGCATCACCCATGTGCTGCGCGGCGAAGAATGGCTGCCGTCGGCGCCCAAGCTGATCCTGCTCTATGAATACTTCGGCTGGGAGCAGCCGCAGCTGTGCTACATGCCGCTGTTGCGTAACCCGGACAAGAGCAAGTTGTCCAAGCGCAAGAACCCGACGTCGGTGACCTTCTACGAGCGCATGGGCTTCATGCCCGAAGCCATGCTCAATTACCTGGGCCGCATGGGCTGGTCGATGCCGGACGAGCGCGAGAAATTCTCGCTGCAGGAAATGGTCGACAACTTCGACCTGTCCCGCGTCTCCCTGGGCGGGCCGATTTTCGATATCGAGAAGCTGTCGTGGCTTAACGGCCAGTGGTTGCGTGATTTGCCGGTAGAAGAGTTCGCCAGTCGTGTGCAGCAGTGGGCACTCAACCCCGAGTACATGATGAAGATAGCGCCGCTGGTGCAGGGCAGGGTGGAAACGTTCAGCCAGGTCGCACCGCTGGCCAGCTTTTTCTTCGCCGGTGGCGTGAACCCGGAGGCCAAGCTGTTTGAATCGAAAAAGCTCTCCGGTGACCAGGTGCGTCAGTTGATGCAGTTGATCCTGTGGAAGCTCGAAAGCCTGCGCCAATGGGAGAAGGATGCGATCACCGCGACGATCCAGGCAGTGGTCGAGTCGCTGGAGCTGAAGTTGCGTGATGCCATGCCGTTGATGTTTGCCGCGATTACCGGGCAGGCCAGTTCAGTGTCGGTGCTCGACGCGATGGAAATCCTCGGCCCGGACCTCACGCGTTTCCGTCTGCGCCAAGCCCTTGATTTGCTTGGTGGTGTTTCGAAGAAAGAAAACAAAGAGTGGGAAAAGCTGCTGGGCGCTATCGCTTAAGCGCACGGCTGTAAGGACGAAACCCCGGTTTTCCGGGGTTTCGTCGGTAAGTGATTGTTATCCCGGCAAAAAATTTTGAAAATTGTTGAAAATAAATTTGACACGTTTCGAAACCGCCATTAAGATTCGCCCCGTCCTCACCGATGAGGGGCTATAGCTCAGCTGGGAGAGCGCTTGCATGGCATGCAAGAGGTCAACGGTTCGATCCCGTTTAGCTCCACCAATTTACAGGTTCAAGGTCTGGCCACACCGTCCTTGAATCGATCGGCACTCAGCGCCGATCAGTTGTACAGAAGGTTTTGTCCCCTTCGTCTAGTGGCCTAGGACACCGCCCTTTCACGGCGGTAACAGGGGTTCGAGTCCCCTAGGGGACGCCAGTTTCAACAAGCATTCCGAAAGGTCTGCTGCGCCGCCAGGCGAAAAATCGGGGCTATAGCTCAGCTGGGAGAGCGCTTGCATGGCATGCAAGAGGTCAACGGTTCGATCCCGTTTAGCTCCACCAATTTACAGGTTCAAGGTTGCGGCCACACCGTCCTTGAATCGATCGGTCTCGCACTGATCACTGTACAGAAGGTTTGTGTCCCCTTCGTCTAGTGGCCTAGGACACCGCCCTTTCACGGCGGTAACAGGGGTTCGAGTCCCCTAGGGGACGCCACGATTACCCGCTCTGCGGGATTTTTAAGGGTCATTCAATTATTGAATGGCCCTTTTGTTTGTCTGGCGTTCGGCCAATTCTTTCTCCACTTCCTTTCTTCTGTTCTGACCAATGGTCATGCTTGTCGCTTGCGCAATATTATTATGGTAATAATATTAAACCCATGAGAGACGGAGGCTTTGATGAGCGATAAAAAAGCGCAAACGCGCGAACGCATCTTGCAGGCCGCCAGCGCGGCATTGATCCAGCGTGGCCCGGCTGAACCGAGTGTCGGCGAAGTCATGGGGGCGGCGGGGCTGACGGTCGGCGGTTTTTATGCGCACTTTGAGAGCAAGGATGCGCTGATGCTGGAGGCCTTCACTGAGTTGCTGGCCAAGCGCCGCGCGGCGATAGAAGACCTGGACACGCAACTGACCGGCGAAGAGCGCCGAAGCCTGGTGGCGGCGTTTTACTTGTCGCGCAAGCACCGGGACTCCACCGGCGAGGCGTGCCCGCTGCCTGCGACGGTTGGCGAAATGGGCCGTTTGCCGGACGCGTTCCGCCAGGCACTGAGCGAACATTGCGAGCTGATGGCCGCCCAATTGGCGGCCACGCCGGAAGATACCGACAAGGCCCTGGCCGACATGGCGCTGATGGTCGGCGGCCTGACGCTGGCGCGAGCCCTGGGGCCCGGGGAGCTGTCCGATCGTGTGCTGCGCGCCGCCAAGTCGGCGGTACGCTGAAAGAGGGTTCAGGGCATGGGCGGCTTGAATTGGGTTCGTGGTTTCAACGGCACGGTCGGCCGACTCGCGCCGCAAACGGTGGCCAACCGAATGCGCCGCACCTTCATGACGCCCCGTGAGCTACCGCCACGGGCGTGGGAGCTGCCGGTGCTGGCGCAATCGGAGCGCATCACCTTGCGCTTTGGCCTCTCGGCGCTGCGCTGGGGGCAAGGACCGGCGGTGTTGCTGATGCACGGCTGGGAAGGCCGGCCTACGCAATTCGCCAGCCTGATCACGGCGTTGGTGGAGGGCGGCTACTCGGTGATTGCTCTGGATGGCCCGGCCCATGGGCATTCGCCAGGGCGTGAAGCGCACGTGCTGCTGTTCGCCCGTGCCATGCTCGAGGCGGCGGCCGAGCTGCCCCCGCTGCAGGCGGTGGTCGGCCACTCCATGGGCGGT
>NZ_CVTX01000022.1:0-257 GCF_900005715.1 Pseudomonas sp. 34 E 7 | reverse complement strand
TTGCCGCCGGTTGCACCGGTAATGGTGGTGGTGACGGTCGAACCGTTAACGTAGACGTCGTTAGCCGGGGTATCCACGACCACTGTACCAACCGACTCACCCGCCTTGATGGTAATCACCGAGCCATTGCTCAAGGTGACGTTCACCGGGGTTTGCGCCGGGTTGGTCAGGGTCGCGGTGTAAGTGATCTGACCGCCTTCGGTCACGGTCGAACCGGCCGTCAGCGTGACAGTGGTGGTATCGACCACATCAGTAAT